>JBFLYD010000035.1 GCA_040756905.1 Acidobacteriota bacterium | reverse complement strand
ATATTTCTATTCAAAAAATCTAATCTTGATTTTACGCCTTTAAGTTTGTATAATTCTCATAGTTCACCCTATTAGATGTTTGCTATCTAACAGAGTAAAAGTTCTAACATAGTTTGAAAGACACCGCTCAACTTCTTTTTTTCATTTAAAATGGATTCCAGCAGCTCTTAATCTTATTATTGATGTATCGTATGGGTCGCATCGCTCTTCTTCAAGGTAGTCAAAATACTTTACTTCTTTCAGTTTCTCCAGGAGAAAGATTTTTTCATCTCTTTCCATCAAACGAAAATCACTCATTGATGCAACGTGAAAAGGAATTTTATTATCCATTAAATTTTTTATAGCTTTAAAGGGAAGTTCAAAGAATTCTGCTTTAGCTCCAGTGCGTCTTTCAAAGCCCTCTGGATTGCCTGCTTTCAATGAAACTCTTACATGAATATTCTTAAAATCTTTAAGCTCCTCAACATAGCTTCTATCATGCCCAAAGAGGATTCCATTTGTCTCGAGGATGAATAAATATTGGGTGTTTTTTATAAGTTTTAATATTCCCAGGAGATGTTTACGGCATAAAGTGGGCTCACCTCCTGAAATTCTTAATTTAAAGAGGTTTTTCTTTCTTGCATTTCTTATAAGAGTCTCCGATGCCTTTTCTGCTGAATAAAATTCTCCATATTTTTCAGGATATTCTCTGGAAAAATCAACCCAGCAGAAAACACATCTTAAACAGCAACCTGCTGTATAACCAGTTGAAATACCTCCATATACTCCTGTGCAATAAAAATGAGTGTATTTTCTCGAGTCTCCCTTACAGACTATTTCTTCAGTTTTTTCTATGAGATCTACAGGGTCAAATGGAAGAAAGTTCTTTGTAATCATGCGAGGATATTCTTTCATAATAAATATTTAATCGAATTTTTTCTCTTATACAATAAAAATCTTCCTAAATGAAAAATTTAATGAAAATAAATTTAGTAGAAAATATGGAATTAATGAGATATAATTTTTTTTTAATAAAAAAGGGAATCCATAATTGGTTTGTGGAGAGATGTCCGAGGGGCTTAAGGAGCACGCTTGGAAAGCGTGTGTCCTGGTAAAACCGGGACCGTGGGTTCGAATCCCACTCTCTCCGCCAGAAGTATTAATTATACGGGCTTAAGACTCAGGCAATAAAAGCCTTCGAACCCTGTCAGGACCGGGAGGTAGCAGCAGTAAGAAGGATTTTTTATGTGACCTGAAAATCTTAAGCCCGCCAGTAAAAAAATGAGTTATTTAGTTTTAGCAAGAAAATACAGACCAAAGAATTTTGACGAGATAATCGGGCAGCGGCATATAGTTCAGACATTAAAAAACGCAATTAAAATGGAAAAAGTATCCCATGCCTACATTTTTTCAGGAATGAGAGGTATTGGAAAAACCACAACAGCAAGAATACTGGCAAAAGCAATGAACTGTGAAAAAGGGCCTTCGCCTGAACCATGTGTTGAGTGCAACTTTTGCACATCAATTCAGGAAGGAAAATCTATTGACGTGATTGAAATAGATGGCGCCTCTAACAGAGGAATTGATGAAGTAAGGCAACTCAGGGAGGATGTAAAATTTTCTCCTATTTATGCCAGATGGAAGATAATAATAATAGATGAAGTCCATATGCTCACAACCGAGGCTTTCAATGCTCTTTTAAAAACCCTTGAGGAGCCTCCCTCTCATACAATTTTCATTCTTGCAACAACCGAGTTCCATAAAGTTCCTGCAACGATAGTATCCAGGTGTCAGCATTTCGAGTTCAGGAGGATATCCCACAGAGATATTGTTAACCATATAAAATACATTGCAGAACTCGAAGGAGTTGAGGTTTCTCAGTTTTCTCTTAATTTAATTGCTGATGCTGCTGACGGCTCTTTAAGAGATGCTGAAAGCATTTTTGACCAGGCAATAGCTTTTTCAGGAGAGAAGATAAAAGATGAAGATTTAAAGCAGCTTTTAGGAACGATCGAAAAAGAAATTTTATTTTCAGTTTCCTCTTCCTTACATGAGAAAAATGAGGAAAAATTATTTCAAATTGTTCAGGAGTTGATAGATAGAGGACATGATTTGAGATTTTTTTTGAAGGAATTGATTTCTCATTTTAGAAATCTCCTTTTAGTAAAGAAAGCAGGATACTCTGAGGTTCTTTTCACTATGTCATCAGCTGAAGAAGTTGAGATATTGAAGGAAGAAGCAAAAAAATTTTCAGATTTGGATTTAATTCGATATTTAAACATTTTGCAGAAATCAGAAGCAGGGCTAAGATATTCGATTCAACCTCGAATATATCTTGAAACCTTACTTTTAAAAATGGCACAGATTCAAAATCTAACTCCCATAGAAAGAATAATAAGTAGTTATTCTGAGCCTGAGGAAAAAATCGAGAAAAAAGCTGGAGTGGATGTGATAAATGAAAATAACAAAGAAGGGATAAGATTCAAGGAAAAAGCTGAGGACTTTGAAACAAAAAAAGAAGTAAGTAAAGTGAGGTTAGGTCAGATAGAATCGGAAGAATTAATAGAAAAATTTAAAGAAAGACTAAAAAAAGAAAATCTTTCCCTTGTCGCAGCATTTGAGAGTGCTGTAAAACTTGAATTAAAGGGAGGGTCTTTTTATGTTTATTTAAAAAAGGACCATGATTTAACAAAAGAGAGAATTTTAAGACACAAAGTTCTAATCGAAAGAATATTGGAAGAAATTACAGGAATTGAATTAAAATTAAAGATTGAAGAAGTTTTTGTTGAAGAGAGAAAAGAGAAGGTATTAGAAGAGCCTCTGATAAAATTTTTATTAAAGGAGTTAGATGGAGAAGTAATTTCAATAAAAAAAGGAGAAGAAAATGAAAAGTCCTTTTGATTTGAATCAACTGATGAAGAAAGCAAAAGAAATGCAGGAGAAAATGCAGAAAGAGCTTGAAGAAATAAAGGTTGAGGGTTCGAGTGGAGGAGGAATGGTTCAGGTTGAGATGAACGGAAGTAAGCATGTTGTTTCCATAAAGATAGAAAAAGATGTTGTTAATCCAGAAGAAATTGAGATGTTGCAGGATCTCATCGTGGCAGCTATGAACGATGCCTATCAGAAAGTTGAAAAGGAAATATCCTCAAAGTTAGGAGCTTTAGGGTTAAACATTCCAGGACTTTTCAATGTTTGAGTGGGCTAAACCTTTATATAATTTAATAGAGGAACTAAAAAAAATTCCAGGGATAGGTGCTAAAACAGCTCAGAGAATCTCATTTCATTTAATGAAATCTTCGTATGAGGATGTTGAAAGATTATCAAATGCTCTTCTAGAAGTAAGACAAAAATTGTTTAATTGTTCCATTTGCAATAATATTACAGATGTAGATCCCTGTCTTATATGTTCAGATACAAATCGTAACGATGATACAATTTGTGTAGTGGAGGAACCTTATAATGTAGGGACTATAGAAAAAACTGGGATTTTTAAGGGCGGGTATCATGTGTTGATGGGAGCGATTTCTCCAATCCATGGAATAACCCCGGATAAGTTAAAAATAAATGGCTTGGTAAAACGGGTAGAGCAGGGGAAGGTAAAAGAGGTAATAATTGCTACAAATCCAACAGTTGAGGGTGAATCCACTTCTCTTTATTTAATAAAACTTTTAAAGCCTTTCAATATAAAAATTACAAGGCTGGCAATAGGTCTTCCTGTTGGCTCTGATATTGATTTTGCCGACCAGGTTACTATATCCAGAGCCTTGGAGGGAAGATGGGAAATAAAATAAGAAGGAGGTGATCTTATGCAAAATGATATGCTTGAGATTCGCTGGCATGGAAGGGCTGGTCAGGGAGTTGTGACTGCTGCTGAAACCCTTGCTGATATCCTTGCTCCTGAAGGTAAATATGTCCAGGCTTTTCCGAGTTTTGGTGCTGAAAAGAGAGGGGCTCCCATAATGGCATTCAATAGAATAAGCTCAAGAGAGATCAGAGCCCATTATGAAATCTCAAACCCGAAGATAGTTGTTGTAACTGACCCAACCCTTCTTGGACTGGTTGACATTAAAGCAGGGACAGGAGATGCTTCGATAATAATAGTCAATTCAACGATTTCTCCTGAGATAATCAAAGAAAAATTGGCTTTAGCCCCAAGAAAAGTGTATTCCCTCGATGCTTATAAAATTGCGAATGACGAAATTGGACGTCCAATACCAAACATTCCCATGCTTGCAGCTCTGGTAAAAGTTACAGGAATTCTTGACCCACAAAGATTTAAAGAGAGGGTCAAGGTTTCATTGATGAAAAAATTGAATGAGAAAATTGCAGAAGCAAATGTAAGAACGATTGAAAGAGCTTATGGAGAGGTAAGAGGAGAATGACTGAAAAAGGCTGGAAAGAATTGACAATAGGAACAATTAACCTTGAAGCAGGCAATTCTCTTCAGAATTATACAGGAACATTTCGCTCTGGAGAGAAACCTATTTTTAAAGAAGAAACATGTATTCATTGTTTGTTTTGCTGGGTTTTTTGCCCGGATTCAGCAATTATAGTAAAGGATAATAAAGTAAAAGGTATTGATTACAATTATTGTAAGGGATGTGGAATATGCGTAATCGAATGTCCAACCAAACCTAAATCTCTTGAAATGGTTGTAGAAGAGATTTATCTTTAAAAGGAGAAAAAAATGGGAAAAATAATTACATTAAATGGAAATGGTGCAATAGCAGAGGCAATCCGTCAGATAAAGCCAGATGTGGTTGCAGCATATCCAATAACACCTTCAACTGCCATCGTTCAATATGTAGCTCAGTTTGTTGCCGATGGACTTCTTGATTGTGAATTTGTTTGCCCTGAAAGTGAGCATAGTGCAATGAGTATGTGCATTGGAGCAGCAGCTGGAGGAGGTAGAGTAGTCACTGCTACTGCATCTCAGGGATTAGCTTTGATGTGGGAGCTTCTCTACATCGCTGCTGGATTAAGGCTTCCAATACTTGCTGGAATAGCCAGTCGTGCTCTTTCAGCACCGATTAACATTCATGGAGACCACTCAGATTCAATTGGAGCAAGGGATGCTGGATGGATACAAATTTTTTCTGAAAATTCTCAGGAAGCCTATGATAATTTTATTCAGGCTGCAAAAATTTCAGAAGATTTCGATGTAAGGACTCCAGCAATGGTTATGATAGATGGGTTCATAACAAGTCATTCTACTGAAAATGTGATAGTTGAAGATGATAAAGATGTGGAAGAATTTGTTGGTGAGTTTAAACCTTTGTATCCTCTGCTTGATGTTGAGAAACCCGTTACCTTAGGGTCTATTGATTTTACCAATTATTATTTTGAGCATAAAAGAAATCAGATTGAAGGGATAGAGAATTCAAGAAGAGTGATTTTAAAAGTAGCTGATGAATATGAGAGAAAGTTTGGAAGAAAATATGGTTTTTTCGAGTTGTATAAAATTGATGATGCTGAAATTGCAGTTGTATTAATGGGTTCTGCAGCAGGTACAGGAAAAGAAGTTGTTGATGAATTGAGAGAAAAGGGGGAAAAAGCTGGGCTTATTAAAATAAGAGTCTACAGGCCATTCCCATACAGAGAACTTCAGGATGTTTTGAAAAACATCAAAGCAATTGCAGTCTTAGATAGACTCATGTCTCCCGGTGCCTATGGAGCACCCCTTTTCACTGAGGTAAGGTCTGCTGTCTATGATTTAAAAAAGAGGCCAAAGATAATCAATTATATTTATGGCCTTGGGGGTAGAGACATAGCTCCTGACCATTTCAAACAGGTATTTTCAGACCTTGAGAAGCTGAAGTTGAACAGGTATAAAGGCGATGTTGTGAATTATTTGAATTTAAGGGGTTGAAAGGAGATAAAAAATGGTTACATTGAGAGAACTTTCCGCTATTGAAGATGGATTTGTTGCTGGTCATGGTCTTTGCCCGGGGTGTGCAATTCCAGTAATCCTGAGAATTTTATTGAGAGCAACCAATGATCCTGTAATAGTATCTAATGCAACAGGGTGTCTTGAAGTTTGCTCATCCATGTTTCCATTGAATTCCTGGAGAATACCATGGATTCATTCGGCATTTGAAAATACCGCAGCAACAGCAGCAGGGCTTGAATCGATGTACAGAGCATTGGTGAGAAGAGGAAAAATCTCAGGAAATAAAAATATTAAATTTCTTGCCATTGGAGGGGATGGAGGAACTTACGACATAGGATTTCAGGCTCTTTCAGGAGCAATGGAAAGAGGGCACAAAATTCTTTATGTTTGTTACGACAATCAAATTTATGCAAATACCGGTGGTCAGCGTTCCTCAGCAACTCCATTGGGAGCATCAGCAACAACATCACCCGCAGGAACAGCTTCATATGGAAAAGTTCAGTGGAGAAAAGATTTGACGAAAATAATTGCAGCCCACAATGTTGCATATGCAGCCCAGGGAGCTCCTTCCAGGTGGCAGGACCTATACAATAAAGCAAAAAAGGCATTTGAAGCAGATGGGCCTTCATTTTTAAATGTACTTACCGCCTGCCCAACAGAATGGAAGACAGACCCTGATCAAAGTATCAGATTAACCCAACTTGCAGTGGACACCTGTTTCTGGCCTCTCTGGGAATATGATAACGGTAAATACAGAATCACATATTTTCCAAAAGATAAAAAACCAGTATCTGAATGGTTAAAGGTTCAGGGAAGGTTTAAGCATCTTTTCCTGGAAGAGAATCGATATGTACTTGAAGAGATTCAGAAAAGAGTGGATGAGGAGTGGGAAAGATTGAACAAGCTCGTCTCCCCCTAATTCATAAATGCAAAAAATGCAAAAAATTGGGGGTCAGGTCTCATTTTTTGCATTTTTTAAGGGTATTAAGATCGATATTTGACATTTCTTGCCCTGATTTTCAAAGACAGGAAACAACCTGGTGAAAGAGATTGGATTATATATCTCTCAATGCTTAATCGGATTAAAATGAATTTAATATGTGAATAATTCTCTCAGGGGGAATAAAGCCGGATATTCTCTGAACTTCTTTTCCTTCTTTGTCAAAAATAAGTATTGTGGGCATTCCAAAAACATTGTATTTTTTTGTTATATCTCTGGTCCATTCATTTTCCTTTGTAAGGTCGAATTTTAGCATTACAAATTTTTTTAATTGGTTTACAACTTCAGGGTTAGAGAAGGTTTTTACCTCCAGCTCCTTACATGCCAGACACCATTCTGCATAAAAATCTATCAAAACAGGTTTTCCTTCTAATCTTGCTGTATAAAAGGCCTTTTCTTCATCATTGAGTATCCAGTTAATTTTACTATCTTTTTCATTTTCTTTATAAAATCCAGATTCAAAAAAATTTTTGTTAGAAATTGTAAGCCCTAATAAGATATAGAAGATTCCAAATATCAGAAAAAGAATTGAAATTGTTTTTAAAAATTTCTCCTTCAGGGATAAAATCTCAATTCTCTTAAACAGACCTGAAAAAGATGAAAGAATCACCAGGGAAATTCCAATCATAGTAAAAAAAAGTGATTTGGATACAAGAGTTCTTGCAAAATAAAAAGCTCCGCCCAGCATGATTATACCGAAAAGATATTTGATCATTTCCATCCATTCGCCACTTTTTGGAAGGGCTTTTATAAACCCAGAGAAGGTTCCAATCAGAATGAACAAAATTCCAATCCCGGAAGCATAAAAGAATAGAAGCAAAAACCCGAAAATAACATTACCTTTATGAGCTACCCAGGCAAGAAGGGCAACAAGAACAGGTCCTATGCAAGGAGCGCCAATTAATCCAAAAAGTATTCCCATAAAAAAAGCTCCAAAAAATCCCTTTCTTTTCTTTTGCTGTATTTTTTCTGAGATTGAAGAGGGAAGTTTTATTTCGTATAAGCCAAACATACTCAGCGAAAGTAACAGGAATATCAAAGAGGCAGCTATGAGAAATCCAGGCTTCTGGCCTATACTTCCAAAAGCTGTGGAGGATTTTGCGGCTATAATTCCAAGAAAAGAAAATGTCAGAGCCATACCTAATACGAGAAATGTACTCAATGTAAAACCCTTGAATTTACTTTCTGTGCTCCTTGCTCCCACATAGGCAATTATCAATGGAATTAATGGAAAAACACAGGGTGTGAAAGCTGTGAGTATTCCGGAAATAAATGCTAAAAAAATTGAGATTATAGATCCTTTATTCAGTTTCTCCTCAAAAGATTTTTCTATTGATTTTTTTCCAGTTTTTTCATCAACTTTTTTGGTTTTTTCTTCTTCAAATATAGAAGAATTAATGTATGAGAATGGAGTATTTTCAGGAAAAATGGTCATGGTTGCCGAGAAAATTATTTTGTTAGGAAGAAAACATATTTCCTCATCTCCTTCAGTACAAAGCTGAAAATTTGCTTCTCCTTCTATCTTAATTTCTCCTGGGACCGCATCTTTTTTTATTGAAAAGGGAACTATTACCTTTACTTTTCCCCTCAACACCATTGTGTCTTTGTATTTCTCAGGCTCAGGATAGACAGGATTGTCAAATATTAAATTAGGATTTTCTTTTATTCTGACATAGAAAAAGCCCAGGGAAGGGTCTGTAATGTGTAACCCTTCTGGAGCTTTATATATAATTGCAAGTTTTCCGTTGGATCCAGCTGGAAATCTGTCTTTGTCTAAAAAAGTAGAAATTGTTAGTTTTTTTCCTAAATCTTCTTTCTCTTCAGAATGATCCGTAGCGCTTTCTATACTTTTCTTTTCTGAGTCGAATAAAGCTTTGTTAATTGGAGAAGAGGTAATATCAGTTGGAGAAGCACTGAGATGAGAAATGAAAAATAATGTGAGAGAAAATATTATCAACCACATTTCTTCATCCGCCCCCGCATAGAACCGAGCCACCATTAACACTGAATACAACATCTGCTCCTGCTTTAGCGAAGAGTATCACTGTTGAAGCACCGATTCCCCTTGACCCACCTGTAACAATTGCAACTTTTCCACTCAAATCTATCATTATTTTTCTCGAAGCAGAAAATTATAAATTATCTTCAGCATTTAAGTCAAATCACGAAAAGCAGTAAAGGATGAAGAGTGATTACCAAGCGTGACTTCGAAAACATGCTGTGTTTCCCCCTTTTTTGTCCCCTTTTTCTGTCCTCAGTGCAGGGCACGATGAAGCTCATCGCCTTCCTGAGCGACTTCTCTGGAGTCGATAGCATCATCAGCCACCTCAAGCTGACGTTTGCTGCGGAGAGGTCTCCTCTGCCTCTTGTGGTTTATCAAGAAGTTCTGATTGCTGCTAAGACTTCAAAATAGAATGCGAATTATTTTATTATGAGCAGTTTCTTAACTATTGAGGAAGAGATGATTTCCTTTTCTTTGGCCTCAATCTCCATTTCATATTCGCCGGGCCTAAGTTCGGGCAGGCTGATGGCTAATATCAGGATATCTGAACTTTCGTTGATTTCCTTGAAATCGATAATTTCTGCCTCTAAATCAATGGGCTCGCCTTCTTGATGGGATTGAAGTCGAACATTGAACTCAATCTCTGAAGCCAACACTTTAGCTGTGGTCACGGGTAGCACAGCAAGAAGGCTTCGGATACCGGGATCAAGGTCTCTGATGACCAGGCTGTGATTCTTGGGAATGAATTTATAGATATCGTTGAGAGAAATACCCTGTGAACTCTTTTTTTTCTTTTCCGCTGCAATGTTAAAAATCTGGGATTCCTGTCCTTTTGCAAAAAGAAGGGGAGAGGACAGAAGAATGCCTGTGTCTGTTTTCTCCGGGAGAAGAAAGGCGACCTTTCCCAGGGCAGACTGCCCCGTCTCCTTATCAAGGGCAACAATCCGGTATTCATACTCACCAGGGGGAAGGCGAGTCATAAAGTAAGGATATAGAGATTTTTGGGCGTAGGGGATCAGGTCGAATTCCCTCTGTTTTGCCAGGACTACCTCACGGTCCTTATTAAAAATGTAAGAGAAAATATCGACTTTTGCTGGCGGAACTCCTGCTTTCTCATCGACTGATATCTGGGCGAGCAGCACAAGGTTTACCCCCTCTCCAACTGCGATAAAAAGCGGCTCAACGGGAATGTCCAGCGGATTAACTGTGGCCGGTCTTTCCGTAAACAGCAGGTCTGAAAGATGGAGCTGTTTTTCAAAATCTGTAAACTTGGCAAACGGTTTTGTATTGAAATATCCATCTTGAGCCAGAACCTGGAGACTGGGCTTTTTGACTTCAACCTTGATTTGATGGTATTTCTCGTCCCAGCTTTCATTGACATAGTAGCCGAGGACATAAAAATTCCCTGTTAATGCCTGAACATCTCTGGAAATGGCTTCTACATCTTTGACATCGGCAAAATATTTTCCTCCTGAGACCAGGGCCAGCTCCTTTAGAGGGTGGTCTGTCCAGATAAATTTTTCTTTTATCGATAGAGTTAAGACTCCCTTTTCTATCCAGTTCTTGGTGTTAATTGTATAAACCGGGGTGCTTGAACTGGCGAACTCTTTGCCCAGGATGGTGGCACTCGACCCAAGATTCCAGCCGCTGAATAAAACAAGGCTCTTGTTTCCAGGGACATACTTTAAGGCCTGAGCCAGGTCAGACATTCGAGGAACGAAATCCAGCCGCTGAAAACTGCTGGTCCCGGGGACATAGATACTTCGGTCTCCCATGCCGAAAGAGCTCATCACTTCACCCCCGGTATCCTGACCTTTGGATTGGATATCTTTATGTCCAGCTCTATCTGGCACGCTGTCATCAAGTTCCGCCCCAGAGATAAACCCCTTGCTTGGTGGAAGCTCCTTTGTCTTTTCAATGGCTTTGCGGATCTTCTTGTGGTCGGTTGTCAAGTACTGCTGGATGAAGAACCCCCGCATGGGTGAGAAGCCAATTATGCCGACTTCGTCCCCGCTCCGCAGTTGAGTGTCGATGAAGTGGAGGGCAGCATTTTTAGCATTGGCGATGCCTGTAGGATCACTTCCCTGGAGGTCAAGGAAGATGAAGATACGCCGGTTCATGCCTTTGACTGCCTTACCAAGGGTGGATACCTTGCTTGCAGAGCGGACTTCCATTCCTGTTTCAATTATGGTGTGGATTTCAAGGTGGGTTATGGTCTTTAGTTCATTGTTATCATAAAGGATGAAATCCTCCTTCTGGAGGTCGGACACTGGCCGACCATCTTTGTCCAGAACGCGAACCGCCACGAGTTTGATAACCGCAGCAGCATCATACTTGAGAACGCGCTGGGCTTCTTCACCTTTTTTTGTCTGACCCGAAATGAGTGAAAGCGTTAAAATCCCCATAATCGCAACAATGAAAGAATAAATTTTAATAAATTCTCTCACCGCAGCCTCCCTTTTTCTAGGGATAATAAATTGTTTTCATGCTTGCTAATAAAACAACCTTTGATACCCGGATATCTCCTCTCTTATCATTATTGATTAAAATTATAAATTCAGACTAAAGATGGTGTCAAGGTAACCCCTAAAAAATAAGAAGATGGGGAAAGTTGAAAAATGAATAAATTAAATTATAATTTTAGTGAGAAGAATTATTTAAAATGAAAATAATTATTGCCTTTCTTTTACTTTTATTTTGTTTTTTCTGTGCCCCTGTCGTCCATATACAAATTGTTGATGATTACGACAGGCAAAAATACCTGAAAGCTTGTGTTATAGGACAATATGAAGAAATTAACAATATACTCCAGGAAGAATTGAGACAAAAAAATTTTATGATAATAGATAATAAGACACTTATGTCAACATTTATAGAACTGGGCTATAATGTTTTAGAGGAAATTTTTCTAACAGAAGATATAAGAAAGAAAATAAATGAAAAGTTTGAAGTGGATGCTCTATTTATTTATGAAATAGGTGATTTAAAAATTGAGCATTATCCAATTTTTCCGCTCTTTCCATTAGGAGTGTCAGGTAAGACTTCAACCCAAGGAACGCATGTTTTTGCTTCGATTTCAATCAAAATGATGGATGCAAAAGATGGCAGAATATTATGGACAGCTTCAGGGAGCTATAGTTCTAAGAGAGGATTTATTTTTACTTCTGATTATGAGGTAGCCTTAAAAAAAATTATAGACCATATTTTTAAAAGATCTCCATCTCTTTAAGTATTTTCAAGCTTATTTTATCAATTTGCTCATACAACAATTTACCTGTGCTATTTACGGTGTTAAGTCTGACCGATAAACCATTAATTATTATTGACTTAAAATGCATTAAAAATAATAATAGAAAAATGAAATTTGAAGGAGAAATTTTTGTAAGTGAAATTCTCGACAACAAAGTTTTTGACAGGACAGGTGAAAAAGCAGGAAGGGTTTTTGACCTCATCATTGTTCCTGGAGAACTATTTCCTGCGATTGATTCTTTCATTCTGAAATCAAAAGGAAAATTATTTTTAATCCCATATGGAAAAATAAATTTTTTCAATCGGGAGCTTGTATCAGTAAATTTAAAAAAAGAAGAATTCCATGAATTTCACCCTTCAGATACTGAGATCTTCTTAAAAAAAGATATTTTTGATAAACAAATTGTTGATGTAAATGGAGCAAAGCTCGTCAGGGTAAACGATGTTAAAGTCAGAGAGATAAATGGAAAACTTTCTATAATTGCAGTGGATGTTGGATTTAGAGGCATTCTCAGAAGGCTTGGCCTAAAAGGAAAAGGAGGAAAGTTATGGAGTCGATTGGTCAGAGACATTGCATATGATCTTATAAACTGGAGTTTTATTCAAACCTTAGAGCCAAAAATAGATAAATTAGCTCTTTCAGTTCCAAGAGAGAAGATGTCCCAACTCCATCCATCTGACATTGCCGCCCTTCTCAGCCAGCTTCCCTTTGAAAAGCAGAGAGCATTGATAAATTCGATGGAAGTTGAAATTGCAGCAAAGGCAATTCCTGAACTTGAACCTAAACTTCAAATTTCTTTGATTGAAAGCCTTGACAGAAACAAAGCCATTGATATCCTTAAAGAAATGCCTCCTGATGAAGCAGCAGATTTATTGAAAGACCTTGAAGAAGAAGAGGCAGGAGAAATGTTAATGAAGATGGAAAAAGAGGAAGTTGAGGAAATGAAGGAACTTTTAAAACACGAAGATGACACAGCTGGCGGCCTTATGACTACAGAGTTTATTGCTTTAAAACCTTACGTGACAGTTGAAGAAGTGCATAGCTTTTTGAGGTTAACAGCTGCAGATGTGGAAAATATTTACAATCTATATGTTACCGACGAGAAGGATCATCTTTTAGGTTATATGTCTTTAAGGGAATTGTTCATGCATTCTCCTTCCACTATAATACTCCACATAATGAACAGGAAAGCTAAGGCTGTTAGCCCGGATGCTGACAGGAAGAAAGTAGCGCAGATTATGGCTAAATATAATTTATTGTCGCTTCCAGTAGTGGACAAAGAGAAGAGAATAATCGGAATAATAACTTTTGATGATGTCCTGGAATTTTTAATTCCGGTTGAAATTCGAAAGAAAAAGAAATTCGAATGAATTGAAAGCAAGTAAAGTTTTTGTTTTGGTTAATAATTTGAGCAGCAAGGGTGACTTCGAAAACACGCTGTATTTTCCCCAGCGAGGAAAATTACAGCTCGGCACTCATGCTTCGCTCTTCCTCCGACCTTCTGATATTCCAGAAAGTCGGAGGAAACCATGCCCGCTACGCATTCGTGACGGTTTTCTCCGCCACCCTTCCTGCTCAGAAAAGTTAAATTAAATTTTATTACCACAAAACTTTACTTGCTTATACTGAATTTTGAGGAAAAGATTACGTTTAAAGAAAGGTTTCAGAAAATCTTAGTTTTCTTCTCAGTAGTGGGACCTGGGATTATCACTTCAATGGTCGGAAATGATGCAAGTGGAGTTGCTGCCTATTCAGTTGCAGGAGCAGAAAAAGGATATTCGATTCTCTGGATACTTTTCTTCTCTGGGTTTTCCCTCGCAGTGACTCAGGAAATGGCTGCAAGACTGGGAATTGTAAGTGGAAAGGGATTATCAGATTTGATAAGAGAAAACTTTGGAATAAGAATTGCACTTTTTGCTATGACAGTTCATGTAATTACATGTTTAGCAACATCCATCTCAGAATTTGCAGGCATAGCAGCAAGTTTGCAACTTTTTGGAGTCTCGAGATATGCTTCTATCCCAGTTGCACTAATTTTAATCTGGCTTTTGATTGTAAAAGGAAATTATAAAATCGCTGAAAAAGTTTTTTTATTTCTATCTTTATTCTATTTTTCATACATAATTTCTGTATGGTTTATAAAACCTGACTGGGGAAACGTATTAAAAAGTACTTTTATCCCTCAGTTTGAATTCAACTTTGAATATACATATCTTTTAATTGCCCTTGTGGGGACTACAGTAACACCATGGATGCAGTATTATCTTCAATCTTCTGTAGTTGATAAAGGAATTAAGGTTGCCCATTACAAATATGAGAAGGCAGAAGTCTATTTAGGTTCATTCAGCACATGTTTTTTTGCTTTTTTTATAATGGTTGCTTCTGCTTCAACACTTTTTAAAGAAGGAATACATGTAGAGACAGCAGAACAAGCGGCAATGGCTCTAAAACCTCTGGCAGGGCAGTACTGCTTCATATTATTCGGGTTAGGTTTTTTGAATGCTTCTCTTTTGGGAGCAACAATCCTTCCCCTTGCTTCTTCCTATGCAGCTTGCGAATTTTTTGGATGGGAATCCGGTTTGGGTAAAAAACTAAAAGATGCTCCACAATTTTACATGATTTTCACTGCGTCGATTCTTGTTTCCGGGCTGATAATTTTGATTCCAGATTTTCCTCTTATAAGGGTTATGATATTTTCCCAGTCTGTGAATGGAATTCTCCTTCCTGTTATACTGATTCTGATGCTTAAATTGATAAACAATAAGAGAATTATGGGAAATCATGTAAACAATAAAACCCAGAATTTAATCTGTGGAGGGTTAGCATTATTTTTAATATCGATAACCGTAATTCTTCTTTTCCTTACTTTTGTAAAATAATTTAAATAGAAGATAAATTGAAAATGTAATTTTTTTTATGGTAATATTTTTTAGAAAGATATAAAAGGAGAGAAATATGTCAGGTCATTCAAAATGGCATTCTATAAAACATAAAAAAGCGGCTCAGGACGCAAAAAAAGGTAAAATGTTTACAAAAATCATCCGGGAATTAATGGTTGCAGCGAGAATTGGAGGAGGCGATCCGGAAGTTAATTCCAGACTTCGAAAGGCAATACTTGATGCGAGAGCAGTCAACATGCCTTCCGATACTATAAAAAGAGCAATTCAAAAGGGCACTGGTGAAATCGAAGGAGAAAAGTTTGAAGAGTTGGTTTATGAGGGATATGGTCCTGGTGGAGTTGCTGTGTTTGTTGAAGCAATGACTGATAACAGAAATCGGACAGTATCTGAAGTTAGACATCTTTTTTCAAAAAATGGAGGTAACCTGGGTGAATCTGGATGTGTTTCATGGATGTTTTCGAGAAAAGGGTATATAGTTGTTGAGAGAGCAAAAGTTGACGAAGATAAATTGATGGAATTGATCCTGGATAATGGCGCCGAGGATATGAGAGAGGATGGTAGCAATTTTGAGATAATCATTCCACCCGGAAACTATGAAAAAGTATTGAATGCCCTTAAAGAGAATTCGATTGAGATCGCAGCTTCTGAGATAGGATTAATTCCGCAATCTTATGTGAAACTTCAGGGAAAAGAAGCAGAACAGATGTTGAGACTGATTGAAGCCCTTGAAGAACATGATGATGTTCAACATGTGTGGGCAAACTTTGATATCGAAGAAGAAGAAATAAAGAAATATGCAGAGAAGTGATTTTTTTCGATGAGGATAATAGGAATCGACCCGAGTATTAAAAAAACAGGTTATGGAATAATCGATGAGATTGATGGTCAATTCAGCTTGGTCAAGTTTGGGGTCATTAATTCAAAAAAAAAGAATTCATTTCCGGAAAAGTTAAAGGAATTAAAGGAAAATATAGAATCGCTTTTAGACTATTATTCTCCAGATGAGTTAGCGCTGGAAGAAGTATTTTTTTCGAAAAACCAGAAAACCTCCCTTGCTTTGGCCACTGTAAAAGGAGCTATTTATGTAGCAGCAGCATCAAAGAATAAGCCTATATTCGAATATTCCTCAAATAGGATTAAAAAAGCGATAACGGGTTGGGGAAAAGCTCATAAAAGCCAGGTCAAGGAAATGATAAGGAGAATGTTAAACATTAACCCGGAAACATTAATTGATGATGATTCCTCAGATGCTCTTGCAATAGCCATATGTCATGCTAATTCAAAAAAATTTTTAAGATGATTTCTTATCTAAAAGGAACCATAGTCAAAAAAACTCCCCAGGAGGTCGTTGTGGATGTCGGGGGAGTTGGATACAGAGCGTTTATACCTCTTTCGACTTATTTTAAACTCGATGATAAAGGTAAAGAGATTGAATTATTTGTATCTACATATTTAAAAGATGATTCCATAAATTTATTTGGCTTTTTGACAGAAGAGGAAAGATTATTATTTGAGAGGTTGATAAAAATATCAGGGATAGGGCCGAGACTTGCTTTAAACATACTATCAGGTCTTGATCCGGAAGAATTCAGGGAAGTTTTGATGAAGGGAGACACTAAGAGAATTTCTGTTATCCCTGGGGTAGGAAAAAAGACAGCCATGAGATTAATTGTTGAACTTGGAGACAAAATTTCGAAAGAAATGATAAAAAGAGGAGAAGAGGATATAAATTTAAAAGAAGAAGTTTTATCTTCTTTGATAAACCTTGGCTATAAAAGAAAGGATGTTGAAAGATACGTAGAATCTGTTATGCAGGGAGATTTAAAGGAGAAAAATTTTGAGATTATTTTGAGGGAAGCTTTAAAGAGGATTGCAAAAATATGACAAGAATTGCAAATCCGAGACCAACAGAAGAGGATTTAAAGTTTGAGAAAACCATAAGGCCGATGAATTTTTCAGAATTTATCGGTCAGGAAAAAGTCAAGCAAAATCTTAAAGTTTTTGTTGAAGCTGCGATAAAAAGGAGAGAAAGTCTTGATCATGTTCTTCTGTATGGACCTCCAGGTCTTGGAAAAACAAGTCTTTCCTATATAATCGCAAATGAAATGGGAAGGCCATTGAAGGCAACATCAGGCCCTGCTATTGAAAAGCCAGGAGACCTCGCGGCAATCCTCACAAATTTAAAAGATGGAGAGATACTCTTCATAGATGAGATTCATAGGATGCCTTCAATAGTTGAAGAAATACTTTATCCAGCCCTTGAAGATTTTAATCTGGATTTGATAATAGGGCAGGGACCGAACGCAAGGACTTATAAACTTTCCATTCCAAAATTTACGATGATTGGAGCAACAACGAGAGCAGGGTTGATTACCCCAGCTTTAAGGGGAAGGTTTGGAATAATTCACCATCTTGATTTTTATTCTCCAGGGGAGCTTAAAGACATAGTGGAAAGAACTGCGGGAATACTTAACATTAGTGTTGACGATGAGGGAGCGATGGAGATTGCAATGAGGTCAAGAGGAACTCCGAGAATTGCCAACAGGCTGCTCAGAAGGGTGAGAGATTTTGCAGAGATTAAAGCAGATGGGAAAATCACTGCATCGGTTGCCAGAGATGCTCTTGAGATGCTCGAGGTTGACCAGATGGGGTTCGATGAGATAGATAGAAAAATTTTGGACTCAATAATCGATAAGTTCAATGGAGGCCCTGTAGGAGTTGGAACTATTGCTGCTTCAATAAATGAGGAAAAAGACACGATTGAAGAGGTTTATGAGCCGTTTTTGATTCAGGTTGGTTTTTTAATAAGAACTCCGAGGGGAAGGATGGCGACTGAAAAAGCGTTCAAACATTTTGGAAAAGAAATTAAAGCCCATAAAAAATTATTTTAGCCATGGATGTATCCCTTTTTGACTATTATCTACCTAAAGAGCTAATTGTTCAGCATCCATTGGAAAGAAGGGATGAATCCAGGATGATGGTTGTGGATAAGAAAGAGAAAAAATCCTTCTCAAGTTTTTTTAAGAAATTTCCAGAGTTTTTGAGGGGAGGAGATGTTCTTGTGATAAACAATACAAAGGTGATACCAGCAAAAATTTATGGATATAAAAATGGTGACAACAAGCCTTTAGAAATGCTTTTAGTCAGAGAGGTTGATGATGGTGGTTGGGAAATCCTCGTAAAGAATTCAAGGAGATTGAAAGAAGGAGATTTAATAAATTTTTGTTATGATGGACTTAAAGGATTGATAATAGGGGAAAAAAATCAAAAGAAAATCATCAGATTTTCAGAAAGAGGAAAGAAGTTGGAGGAAATTTTAAAAGAAATTGGATTTGCACCACTTCCTCCATACATAAAAAAAAGCCCATTAGAAAGTGTTAATTTAAGAAGTGAAGATTTAATCAGGTATCAATCGATATGGGCAAAAAAAGAAGGTTCAATTGCAACTCCTACTGCTTCCCTTCATTTTACAGAAGGAGTAATTGAAGAGATAAGAAAAAAAGGTGTGGAAATCTTGGAGATTACCCTGAAGATAGGCGAAGGAACATTCAGACCTGTAAGAACAGATGATGTTGATCAGCATGTAATGGAAAGAGAAGAAGCTTACATAGACATAGAAACAGGAGCAAAAATAGAAACTGCAAAAAGGGAAAAGAGGAGAATAGTAGCTGTTGGAACTACAGTAACAAGAGCCCTTGAGTCTGCTTATAAAGAGGGGAAAATTAACACAGGAAGTTTCTTTGCTGATATTTTCATCAGACCTCCTTATGAGTTCAAGATAGCAGATTGTCTTCTGACAAATTTTCATCTTCCAAAATCTACTCTTTTGATGCTTGTATCAGCATTTGCTGGCCTTGAGCTTATCAGGAGTGCATATGAACAGGCAATAAGAGAAAAATACAGATTTTATAGTTATGGTGATTGTATGTTTATTCTATAGGAGATTTAAATGGATGAAATTTATTTGAGAAAGGCAAAAGAAGTCCAGGAAGAAAAAATAAAAGAAATATTAAATCCTTCTGAAAAGCAAGTCTTTAAAGTGACGATATGTTTTAGAAAAGAAAATTCTGAAAATTTCGATAGGGCAGTGGAGTTAGCAAGGAAATCTCCGACTTATTATGAACTGGGTGATGGTAATCTTAAGAAGTATTATGTTTCGTATACCCCAAGAGAAGTTGAGGATTTGTTTGAATTGTTTAATTTGATAAAGGATTTTAAAACGTTAGAAGTCTTGATAGCAAATAAAAGAATTCCTTATGCCGTTGAACTCTGGCTTTTTTTAATGTGGTTTTATCGGATTAAATAAATTACTTATCTATTTTAAGCCTTTGTTACATTCTTTGCTGTTAATCCTTTGGGCCCTTCTACCAATTCAAATTCTACATTCTGGCCCTTATCCAGGGATTTAAATCCATCTCCCTGAATTGCTGAATAATGCACAAAAACTTCTTTTCCATCATCTGTGAAAATAAACCCATAGCCTTTTGTGTTGTTGAACCACTTTACTTTACCTCTTAATTTCACTTAAAAAATCTCCTTTCAAAAAATAAGCTATATATTAATCAAAGTAAAACAACTTTGTCAAATTTATTTTTTAAAAGAAGAGGTCAACCATCTTCTGAACGATATATCAACGACCATCTTAATACTTGATAAAGAATAAATTCTAAATATATAGGGTGAGCAGGAAGGGTGGCGGAGAAACCGAAGGTTCCTGAAAACCGTCACGAATGCTGAGCGGGAATGGGGGGAGCACAAAACTTTACTTACTTCTAAAATTTTTGTTGGAATTATATAGGTTTTCGACGCCACCAGTTAGCCAGCACAGATCCAGAAATGTTCATCCATGGACCAAATATCGCAGGAGCTAACGCTGCCTTTGCGCTCTTCAACACATCCATTGCAATACCTGTCGCCATTCCTCCATTCTGCATTCCCACTTCGAAAGCCACAGTACGGCATGACCTTTCATCTAACTTTGCCGCCTTAGCGCCCCAGTATCCGAGGAAATAACCGACGGAGTTGTGAATAAAAACAGCGAGAAGTAGCTTCATTCCCACGGTTAAAAGGGTATCTCTGGATTGTGCAGTGATAATAGCTATGATAAAACAGATACAAAACATCGAAACTATTGGCAAGGCCTCATAGAACCAATTTTGCGGAACTTTTAATAAAAGGTTAATAATAAGTTTAACTAAAGCAATTATTCCAATCAGAGAAAATCCAAGGATTATTCCATTCTTGAGGGTGGCCAGAGGCCCAAGAAAATTCTCTCGAAAAAAAATTAGCACTATAACAAAAAATATGATGCCGGATGAAATAAGGCCTAACGATTCTACTTTATTTGCCCATTTATTGCTGCTTTGTAGTATCTTGTTAGCAATCAATCCTGCAACAATTGGGACTATAATCATGTTGAATATCGAAAGCATCATTGCTATAAAATCCACTGGTATGAGCTTTCCTCCGAGAGTCTTCATTAAGAAGGGGGTCATAACTGGAGACATAAGTGTCGAACATGAGGTCATTGTAACGGAAAGTGCAACATTGCCACTTGCAAGATATGTCATAACATTAGACGCAACTCCCCCTGAAACTGAACCGACTAAAACAATACCAGCGGCTATTTCAGGCTCAAAACTCAAAAGCGAAGCAATGCTGTAACCCACAATCGGCATCACTGAAAATTGAAGAAATATCCCAATGAAAACAGGCCAAGGCATTATAAGAACCCTTTCAAAATCTTTCACGGTCAGAGTAGTACCCATACCGAACATGATAATCTGAATAAGAGGGACAATAAGAATTTTTAACTCGATTCCAAACCATCTTTCGAATGCAGAAGGATAAAACATAGAAGAGGCAACAAATGCTAACACCCAGATTGTAAAAGCAAAACTTTTAAGAAGCTTGTGTCCCATAAAATAAAAAGCTAAAGATACAAAAAGTGCAACTAAGGGGAATCCCAGCTCAGATTGGCAACCGATGAGAAACATCATTAGAGTGACCAAAGCGCACAAAAAAAATAAATACAAGAATAACCTCATGTAAATTTCTTAGCTTTTTTATAGTGTTTATAATTTATAGAGTTTCGCCATTTCTTCATGAGGCTTAAAATGATAAAGGCACTGTTCCAGCGGTGTGCCAATCACCTTTATCTTTTCGATATCTCCCTGGCCCATCCCTGCTTCTGACATTGCTGAAAGATAAAGAATCCTATTGGGATCAAAGCCCATTATTTTTGTGGCTATGGTGTCTGCTGCCAGAGCATCACAACTGGCAATTGAAACGCGGGAGTCAAAAGGAGTTCCCCAGGCAGGACCATTACCCTCCATAGCCTCAAATCCATCTATTACTGCCAGATCAGGATACACTTCCTGAGCCATATGAAACATGTTAAAATGACAGATATCATTCACAGCTCGAGGACCAGTATGCATCAAACCCTTGTCATTTTTCTTGTAATCATTAAGAGGACAGCCAAGGAGAATGTTTTTTAATGACAATGTAACGAGTACAATATTGTGAGTTTTCATTTGAGCAGCTGAAATAATGTAAAGATTTGGATCTAAAAAAGAGGAGATAATTCTTATTGACACTGGTTGATTTTCTTTTCCTAAAACGTATCGATATTTATAGGAACTCCGATTAAGGTCGACAATCTTCACATTATATTCTTTTTCCAAAGGAAGATACCCATAATTCTTAAAACAATCTGAGGTGTTATGAACGCTTGATTCGCCGATTAATATCTGTTTTTTATAATGAGGCTTAAGAAAATCTAAAGTAGCTCTTATAGCATCTACATGAGTAACAGCAAGGGGATTATCTGCAAGGACAAGATTTGGCTTTATCAAAATTCTTTTGTTGCCGATTGATTTTAAAATTTCATCTTCAATCAACTTTAGTGACCGGTACACGATCTCCCGCCTGTCATTACCTTTAACCAAAGTCACCCGAGCAGGCTTAGTTACTTCTTTGTATAATTGGCTGACTTTGCTTTGCCGATCATCTGTGTCAGCATATTTTTTGTCATGGTAAAAAGATTCTCTTCCAAGAGCAATCATTCCCATTACGCTCAGACCAATTCTTTTAAGAAAATCTCGGCGTTTTAAAATGTCTTTACTTTTTAACATAATCATCTCCTAAAATATAGTAAACCTCGTTAGAAAGTTTTCACTTTCTAACGGGGTAAACGCTAAAAATAAATAGACGTAGGGCAAGGCTTTAGCCTTGCGAAAAGCAACCCCCGAATCAACCCATGAAACAAGTTCAGGGCAAGGTTCGGGGCAGGCTCTAAAGGGTTGCCCTACAAAGAAAAATGTCAACTTATTTATGCCGTTCACTATGATTAATCAGATTCATTTCAACCCATGCCTCAATTCTTTATAGTTGACTCCTTTTTGTATATAGAAGGATGATCAATTCTTAGATGAATGTATTAAACCCTTCACCTTTGTGCGGATCTTGTAAATCTTATCATAACATGTTGCATAAATTGTGTTCATGACGTCATCTCCAAAACAGATGTTGACAGGGTATACGGGGAAGTTAATGATGCCTATAAATTCACCTTTAGAACTAAAAATCTGGAGACCCATATAGGTGGCTACATATAAATTACCAAGCTCATCCACAGTCATACCGTCGGCGCCTGAGCTTTTTCCTTTTCTATCGAGTACTTCTGGTGTAAGGAAAAGTTCTGCAAATTTTCGAGCATTGGACAGAGTACCATCATCACTAATATCATATGCCCAGACAAAGTTATCTTTATTGCTGTCAACATTCCACCATTTTTCATCATCAAAAGTGTTGTTGACATAAAGAGTCTTTCCATCAGGACTCAGAGCAATACCATTCGGCATGGCAAATTCATCAGGTTCTATAACCCTTATAACTTCACCTTTCGGTGTAAGATAATAAACACTCCTACCAGGTTGGTATTTTTCCTTTTGAGGTGTGAACTGAGGATCAGTAAAGTAAATGCCACCTTTTCGATTGATTACAAGGTCATTTGGTCCATCAAAGGGTCTTCCGTTATACATGCTCGCCAAAGTTCTCACGACCTTCCCTTCTTTTGTCATTTCAATCACGTGGTGACCAAACATATCACAGACAGCTAAATTTCCGTTGTCCAGAGGTTTAGTTCCATTTGTCTGCATCTTGCCGTGCGATATATAATGATAGGTACCACCTGGGTCCATCTCAACCAAGGAACTCCTTTTGGGATCACCGTTCCAGTCCTTATCGAAGTACATGCTTGAAAAATAGAGTCTACCGTTTAACCATGAGGGCCCTTCAGTAAAATTAAGCCCAGGACCTTCTTTTCCACCATCAACGACGAGTTCAACCTTTGAATCTTCAGGAATTATGGCATGATAAGCTGAAAGCCTCCTTTCCATTTTTTCTTTATAATCAGGACGAGGCGGCCAGAAAACATCGAGCACATCACAACCAAAAGGCCCAATCCTTCCACCATGGACCATATTTCCTGGCAGAAGAAGAATGTCTCCTTTTTCCATTCTGGTGACTTTATCCATTATAATCTCATCGATCCAGCCACGAAGGACTATCATTAACTGCTCTTCAGGATGGATATGAAGGTCAAAGGTTGAATCGGGGTTCATCTTGATGAAACTCAGCTGGGCACCATTACCTGAGATAAGCCTGGAGTAAGCTCCAGGAGCAAGCTCTGTAAATTGCAAATCATGCAAATCATAAATCTTGTTCGGTTTCACAGATGGCTTTAATGGAAAATTTCCAGTTTGAACTTTTTTGGGTAATCTGGAAGCCCCAGCTTTTTTCATGTAATCAAGACGTACAGGGGAGTATACTTCAACAATTTCTGCACCATCTTTTCCTGCTTTCATAGCATTTTTAGAACCTTTTTCAAGAAAAACAAACTCATTTTTAGGAGTGCCTCCATTTATGCCAGTTGGCTCCTCTCGTTCAAGAGCCTGCATTGTAACAAAGGTTCCACTGATAAGCTGGTCAACTGAACCTTTCATAACTACCATGATACGCTCGCTTGGAAGTCTTTCCACAGGAATCTCTGAGTATGGCTCTAATGTCATCCAGCTTATAAGAATACCCTTTCCCCAGTATATTCGAGTTTTTACACCAGGTGCGATCTCAGTAACAGGCAGTTCATTAATGCTTATCACAACACCTGGCTCAAGGTTCGAAACAACTTTCGATTCAGGAATGTCATTGCGAATTCTACCTTTGATGTTTCGCTCTTTGATAATCTTATCATTTTTAACTTCCCATGCTGTCCTTTGAGATTTTTTCAAGTGATCATGGCGGTTACCGAGGTAGAGCCAAAGCATGTGCTCATCAGTATGATTAATTGAGCAGTGGGGAACTCTATTGTTTGGTGGGATAAGGAATGCTTCTCCTGGCTCCTGCCACAATAGGCGGTTTCCGAAAAATAAAAGGCTCTTTCCCTTAAGCTGCAACCAGATCTCCTCGCATCCTGGACCATGAACATGAGGCTGCGCTATGTCGAATTTATCGATTGATACTACTGCCATGCCCATAGGGTTTGCAAATTTAGGATTTACATCATATAAAAATCCTCTACCTATATGAGCCCAGTGGTATCCAACTCCTGGCTTTGAGTTGTGATAACTTCCAACAGACATTTCTATGTTTGGCTTGAACCCGTTAGGCATCTCCTCAACAACTATAATCATCTCAAGGGGAACTTCATTTGGATTGAAAAACCTGTACTCTAGTCCAGCAGGAATCACTAAAGCAGTACCCTCCTCGAGTTCAGCTTTCTTATTACCACCTTCCACTTGCCCAGTTCCACTCATCACATAGAAAAAGACCTGTTCTTTATCGTGTTTTGTGGGCTGAGTGTTGCATCTGGGCTGGAGAACCGCTCGTTTATAAGCTTTAAGATACTTCAAAACTGCACCTTTTTTAGGAGGATTTAAAGGATCACCAGGGGTAAGGATATCCCTTTCAATCAGACCACCATGTCCCTCATGGGGGAGTGAGTTTCTCCAGTGATTGATGTAAAGATAGACATTAGTGTCAACTTCTGGATGACGGACATTTGATGGAGCATCCTCCCGATATGAAGGCTCTGGTTCCTCAGTTAGTTTCTTCTGGTCTATATTGGCTGAAAACCCGCCTAATCCAATCATTATACTGATTATTGTTACCAAATATAAATATTTTTTCATGCCAACCTCCTTCTTATCATTTTTCCATATTAATTCAAACGCATTAAATGTCATTACATGTAGGGCAAGGCTTTAGCCTTGCATTAAGCAACCTTAAAGGGTTGCCCTACAATTTATTTAATGCGTTTGTATTAGATAATCCATTTTTCAAAAAAACAGAAAAAAAAATTAAAAAAACATGATATTATGAATATGATGAATATGAAGTTTTTAGGAGAATAAATCATGGAAGCAATTGTAACTTTTGGAGAAATATTGCTTAGACTATCGCCTCCAGGAAAAGAAAAGCTTTTTCAATCTCCAGTTTTTCATATTTTCTTCGGAGGAGCAGAGGCGAACGTGGCAGTCTCGCTCTCAAACTTCGGGCATAGTGTTCGATATGTCACAGTTCTTCCCGATAACGAGATTGGAGAATCAGTGGCATCAGAGCTTAAAAAATTTGGCATTGATACCAGGTTTATCGTTAAAAAAGGTAATCGGTTGGGCATCTATTTTACAGAAACCGGTGCCAACCAGAGACCTTCAAAGGTTATTTATGACCGGGAACATTCTTCAATGGCTGAGGCTAAAAGAGGGGATATTGATTGGGAACTCGTTTTTAAGGATGCGAAATGGTTTCATACAACTGGGATAACACCTGCCATCAGCCAGTCAGCAGCTGATTTGACCCTTGAAGCTGTTAATGCAGCAAAATCAAAAGATATTACAGTATCGATTGATTTAAACTACAGAGCAAAACTCTGGAGATATGGGAAATCAGCTCCAGAGGTAATGAAAAATATCGTCAAATATGCGGATATAGGGATTGCCAATGAAGAAGATTGCCAGAAATCCCTGGGAATCGAAGAAGAAATGGATGTATCCGGAAGCAAATTGGACTTATCTTTTTATGAGAGGTTGAGCAAAAAAGTTATAGATATGTATCCAAACCTCGAAAAAATAGCTATTACCTTGAGGGAAAGCCACAGCGCTGACCATAACGGATGGTCAGCTGTTTTACGAAATGAAAAGGAATGCTTGATTGGAACCAAATACGACATCACTGATATCGTTGACCGGATCGGCGGAGGAGATGCTTTTTCAGCCGGCCTAATTCATGGGTTAATCAAATTCGGTAACGATAAAGAAGCACTGGAATTCGCCATCGCAGCATCCTGCCTCAAGCATTCGATTCCCGGCGATTTTAATTTGGCTTCCGAAAAAGAAGTCCTCGCTTTGATGGAAGGCGAAACTTCAGGCAGAGTGCAAAGGTAAAAGAGGAGGTGTCCATGTCAAAAGAAAAAGTTTTAAATACAATATTTCAAACAAAAGTTATAGCTGTTATTCGAATGTCCGATTCTGAAAAATTGTTGAAAGTGATCGAAGCTGTTCAAGCTGGGGGTGTTAGAGCAATTGAAATTACCATGACCACTCCTGATGCTATTGACGTGATTAAAGCCATGGCAAAAAATAAACCTCAGGATGTTGTCATAGGTGCTGGAAGTGTTCTCGATTCTGAAACTGCACGAATAGCCATTCTCTCAGGTGCCGAATTTGTTGTTTCGCCTGTTACAAATTACGAAATGATTAAAGTTTGCAATCGTTATACTATTCCAGTTTTTCCTGGAGCTTTCACTCCAACAGAGATTGTTTCAGCCTGGCAAATAGGTGCTGACATTGTGAAAGTCTTTCCAGCAACCTCGATCGGACCCACATATTTTAAGGATATAAAAGGACCTTTACCTCACATAAAAATAATGCCCACTGGAGGAGTAAACCTCGATAATGCAAAGGATTTTATTATGAACGGAGCCTGCTGTGTGGGAATCGGAACTGCTCTACTTGACAAAAAAGCAATTGAAACAAATGATTGGAATACCTTAACGGAAAATGCCAAAAAACTCATAGCTTCTCTGGCCAATATTTAAAAATCTACTGCATAAAACCATACTCGATGTTTTATAACTCTCTGTAATTTTTTGAGACGATTTTAAATTCTTCTAAATTTAATTCATTAGCCATCTCTTTTAGTCTCTTTATATCAAATTCATTCAGATTTAATACAAACGCATTAAATAAATTGTAGGGCAACCCTTTAGAGCCTGCCCCGAACTTGATTCGGGGGTTGCTTAATGCAAGGCTAAAGCCTTGCCCTACATGTAACAATATTTTATGCGTTTGCTATAGTTTAACTTCATATGCCTTTTTCTTATCCAGGATGAAGTCAATCTCAGTCCCGCTTTTTCTCTGATAGTAATTGAGTTCGCCCTTCATTCTGAGATCCTGAAAAATACTGTTTTCGAAAATTCTACCCGTGTCCAATTTAGTAAAATGATTTGCAAAGCCAGTGTCACATAACATCAGATCACGAATCACTTCATATAAAGGAGAAATAGCGTTAAAGATATTCCGGGTGATATCTTGAGCATTTTCGGGTATTTTTAAAGAACTTCCTTTAAAAAGAAGAAATTCTTGAAAACTTAAAGGAAAGAGTTCAAAAATGTACTTTCTCCCTGCGAATGACTCTGTGAAATTGAACTCTTTTAATTTATTTAAAAAAAATTTAATTTGACATAAAAATTTTTTTGAAATAATATTTCATTTCCAGTTAATTGTTAGCTGGAATTCCTGGGGCATAAGTGTCAAGGGAAGGTGGTTTTAAATCCACCACAGCCCCCGCTACTGTGATTGGGGACTCAGCCCTAAAAGCCACTGTTCTCTGATGAAGAGAATGGGAAGGCAGGGCTGGGGGTGATCCAAGAGTCAGGAGACCTACTTAGCCCTGAGAAAGAATTCTCTCTTCGGAGGGAAGAGGGTTCAAAAAAATTGAGGAAAAAATTAAAAATTTATCGCAGGAGGAATAAATGCAAAAGATTATCTTAATGTTTGTTTTGTGTTTTACAGCGGTTTTATTTAGCTTTTCAGATGAAAAAAAGAAAGAGGAGGAATTCAAAATTTATGAAAAAGTAATCGTAACTGCAAACAGGTACGAGGAAAAACTCAAAGAAGTATCGACTTCATACACTCTTATTACAAAAGAAGATATTGAAAAAATGGGGTTTAAAACCCTGAACGAAATTTTAAACTTTATGCCAGGAGCAAATGTTTTTCAAAATGGATCCACAGGTCATTTTTCGTCGCTATTCTTAAGAGGTTCCAGCTCAAATCACAATCTTGTGATGCTCGATGGAATTCCGATTATTGACTGGTCTTCCTATTCCTATGACTTCTCCCAGATTCCCCTCCACAATGTTGAAAGGATAGAAATAATAAAAGGTCCTCAGAGCACTCTATGGGGGTCAAGGGCGATGGGAGGAGTTATAAATTTAATAACAAAAAAACCTGATAAATTTCTGAGCCTGGAATTAAACAGCGGGTCTGATGGCACAATTAACGGAATAGCATCTGTATCAAGAAAATTCAAACATACAGATTTTTCAATTTTTTCTTATTACTGGAAAAGCAACGGAGAAATAGAAAATGATGGATTCAGAGCATTTGATTTATCCGGAAAAGGTGAAATTTTCTTCAGCGAAAAAACGAATCTGGCTATATTTTTAAGGTCATATAATTCGATGACAGAAATTCCTTTTTCAATGGGCTTTCCTTCTCCCATGAGGAATAACAGAGTAAAAGAAAATTTTGTATCGATTCCTTTCACAAGGAAATCTGAAAAATCACACTTCTCTATAAACCTTTCCTATTTCGATAGAAACTATCAGTTCAATGATCCCCAGGATTTCTTTGGCTACACTTATTCAAAAACTGATTCTTCTCTTTTAAGATTAAACCTTCAACAGGATTTAATTTACAACAAAAGTAATATATTGAGCTTTGGAGGAGAAATTGAAGAATCTCGAGTCTCTGATGAAAATTCTTTTGGAGAAAACTTTAAGAGCCTCCGTATCTCAAATAAATCTCTTTTTATACAGAATCAATTTAAATCAATGAAGAACTTCGTATTGACAGCAGGAGTAAGATATGACAGCAACAATCAATTTGGAGAATACATATCTCCAAGAATTACGGGTTGCTATTTTATTCCTTATGGAAATGTAAAGATCAAATCGTCATGGGGAAAAGGCTTCAGAGCTCCGATTCCAATCGAATATGCAGGACCTTTTGGAAATTCAGAATTAAAGCCAGAGACGGCAACAAGCTGGGAGATCGGAGTTGAAAAAAACTTCTTGGAAGGAAGAATAATTTCAGGAGTAACATATTTCAAATCCGATTATAAAAATCTCATAGTTTTTGATTTCTTTAAATACAGGATGGAAAATTTAGCTAAATTTGGTTCAAAAGGATATGAATTTTCACTCCTCCTTTATCCGGTAAGAGAAATAAATTTAAATTTTAACTACACCGGACTCATACTTTCCGAAGGGAAGGGACAACCCTTGCTAAGAAGAACGAAAGATACATGGAGTTCTTCCTTGAATTTTCTTATTCGAGAAAAAATAAACCTTAATTTAAATTTCATCTATGTGGGAAATAGAAAAGATCTCGATGAAAGATATTTCTCAATAGTGGACAATCCTCCATTCAATCGGATAAATGCAAACATCAGAATAGATTTAAAGGATGGATTTTTCTTTACAATCAGGATAAGTAATTTGTTGAACAGGTCCTATGAAGAAATCTATGGATACCCATCTCCTGATAGGGGAATCCTTGTGGGTCTGCAATGGAAAAAATAGGAGAAATTTTAAGAGTCCATAATCTTTCTGCGGGATATGATGCTATTTTTAAAATAAAAAATATTTCGTTTTCTCTATATGAAGGAGATTTTCTCGCTATTCTCGGAAAAAATGGCTCAGGAAAAACAACGCTTTTAAAGGCAATATTGGGCTTTGTTCCAAAAGTTGCTGGAGAGGTTATTGTTGAGGGAAAGAGTGTATCTTCACTCTCACAAAAAAAAATTGCAAAAATTATCTCCTATGTTCCCCAGATGAATTTCACGCCATTTCCTTTCACAGTGAAAGAAATAGTTGAGATGGGAAGATATCCATACAAGGGAAGATTTGAGAAAAACTCGGATGAGACTGTTTTTGAAGCAATGGAAATCACAAAAGTTTTAGATTTTAAAGACCGAAAAATCCTTGAATTAAGTTCTGGAGAAATTCAGAGAGTTTTCATTGCAAAAGCCCTTGCCCAGGACACGCCGATAATTTTTCTGGATGAGCCGAGTTCTCATCTTGATATTAACTTTCAGATTGAGGTTTATGAGATTTTAGAAGAATTAGTTAAAAAAAAGAAAAAAACTCTTCTTGTAACAGAACACAATCTGAATCTGGCTTCTCTTTATTCAAAAAAAATATTATTCCTTGTGGAGGGAAAGATATTCAAGAATGGCAAAGTTTCTGAAATGCTCGAAAGGGAAAACATAAAAAAAGTATACGATGCAGAAGTTAAAATTCTAAAAGAATCTCCTGATTCTCCTCCACTCATTTTTCCTGAAAAAAGGTGAGATGAATAACTGAGTGGCTTTGAAAGAATTTAAATGAGAAAGAACCAAAAAATATTAGCTATTCTCTTTTCCTTACTTATTGTATCTTTTATATCTTTAATAGTTCTCTATCGGGGTGGGCGCTGTCCAATAAATATATTTATAAACAAACAACCTATAAAACAAGTCAAATTAAATTTATCTTCTTCAGGAAAAAATGAGATAAAAGAATTTACTGATGACCTGAATAACAGAATTTCAATAAAATATCCTCCTCAAAGAATAGTTTCTCTCGCTCCTAACATCACCGAGATACTTTTTTCTCTTGGTCTGGAAAACAGGGTAGCTGGCGTCACAAGGTTCTGTAATTTTCCTGAGAAAGCTAAACAAAAAGAAATTGTTGGGGGAATTCTTGATTTGAATTTTGAAAAAATTCTTTCGTTAAACCCTGATTTAGTAATTGGAACCAGAGGGAATTCCCTTCAGGCAATACACAGGTTGAAAAAGCTTAAAGTAAATATCTTTGCCATAAACTTCAAAGAAAGCCTGGAGGATTTATTCAGAATGATAATAAAAATTTCTGAAATAACAGGAAAAAAGGAAGATGGAATCGAGTTTGTCAAAAGAATTAAAAATGATATAAAAAAGCTTAAAAATGAATTTAAAATAAAATCATCCCCAAAGGCCTTTGTTTGTCTCGATGGAAAGGAACTCTGGACAGCTGGGAAAAACACAATCATAAATGAACTTATACAAAAAGCCGGAGGTATAAACATCTCCTCAGTAAATTCATTCTGGTTTAAAATGAGTAAAGAAGAATTTCTATCAAAAAATCCGGATATAATTTTCATGATGAGTAAAGATGAAAATGATTATCACAGACAACTTATAGAGCTTAAACAAATTCCAGGAATTGAACTCATCAGCGCGATAAAGGATAGAAAGGTTTTTTATCTCAATGAGGATCTAGTCTCAAGACCAGGGCCGAGGATTGTAGAGGCTTTTGAAGAAATTATAAAAGGGATGACTGATGCTGAAAAAAAATAGAGAATTGATATTTTCTTTTACAATATTTTTGATGTTGTTATTTTCCCTGTTTATCTCAACATTTTCAGGAACAGTAGAAATTTCTCCGAAAGAAATCCTTTCAGGAAAAATATTTGACGATGAAGTCAAAAAAACCATACTTTTTGAATTAAGAATTCCACGGATAATAATTGCTTTTCTTGTAGGAGCATCTCTTTCCATTTCAGGGGCAATTCTCCAGGCTTTTTTCGGAAATCCTTTAGCAGAGCCATACATAATTGGCGTTTCCTCTGGATCTTCGTTTGGGGCTGTTCTCAGTACTTTTATAGGCATAAATTTATCTCTTCTTGGAATGAGCTCTCAGGCATTTTTCTCATTTTTTTTCGGCCTTGTAACTGTTTTAGCTGTATATTCCATTTCATACTTTCGAGGTGAACCAAAGCCCGTAACTTTACTTTTGATCGGAATAATAATTGGCTCAATCACATCGTCCCTCACGAGCATAATTTTAATTTTCAAACAGGAAAATCTGCAAAGCTTTATATTCTGGATGCTTGGAAGTTTTTCGGGTTCTGACTGGAAAAAAGTTTTTAATTTCTTCCCGTATTTTGTTTTCTTTTTTTCTCTTAGTGTTTTTTTCTCAAAAGATTTAAACTTGCTTGTTATGGGAGATGAGATGGCAAAATCAACAGGATTGAATGTAAAGTTTCTAAGAAGAATTAGTTTAATCATAGCAACTTTTCTCACTTCTTTCTCAGTTTCTATAGCCGGGATCATCGGCTTTGTGGGATTGATAATTCCCCATGCAGTTAGGGTTATATTAGGCTCTGACCATCGCAAAGTTCTTCCATACTCGTGCTTTTTAGGAGGAGTTTATCTAATCTATGCGGATTTGATCGCAAGAACCATTTATCCTCCTTCAGAAATTCCAGTTGGTGTTATTACCTCCCTTATAGGAGCTCCTATCTTCCTTTATCTTCTAAAATCCTCCTCTAAACATTAAAGAAAATATATAAGTGAGATGGAAGGGTGGCCTTAAAAAATATACTAAATTTTATTCTACAAAAAATTTTATTTATTTATAAAATTAGGTATTTTTCTTTCCAGTACTGGTAGAAGAGAAGAGCCCAGAGTCTGTGGCTGTGGTTTTCTATTCCGTTTATATGTTCATCTTTCATTCTTTTGATTTCATTGTAGTTAAAGAAACCTTCCTGAGTTATTCTTCTCTCGGAAAGATACTCTTCCATTAAATCCCTCAGCTCATTCTTCAGCCAGTTTTTTATCGGAATGCTGAAGCCTTCTTTCTGTCTGTAAATTATCTCCTTTGGAAGATATTTTTCCATGGCTTTTTTAAAAATCCATTTTGTTTCTAATCCTTTAACCTTTAGATTTCCTTTCAAAGAAAAAACAAACTCTACAAGTTTATGGTCTAAAAGGGGAGCTCTTGCCTCAAGGGATTCTGCCATAGACATTCTATCAACTTTTACCATGATGTCATCCGGAAGATAAGTTTTAAAATCGAGGAAAAGCTCTCCATTTACAGAATCCCAGTTATTCATTTCTTTATATACATTTGAAAATGGGAATGTCTCATAAATTTTTGAAATTTTTACAAGCTCTTTTTTGAACCTCTCCGTGTAAAGATTTTCTTTTAATTTCGAATCTAAAAATATCATCCATCGAAAATGCCTGAGTTCATCATCAGAATTCATTCCCTCTGAAAATCTTTTGAACTTGTTGGTAAGTCCTTTTTTTAACTCAGTGGGAGGTAAAAAGCCTGATAAGAATGGAAATAATTTATGAAAAGGTTTAAATGGAATCTTTCTTGTAATCGATTCTATTTTCTGAGCAACGTAATGTTCATAGCCACCAAAGAGTTCATCCCCTCCATCTCCTGAAAGGATTACTGTTACATATTTCCTTGCCATTTTGGAAACTAAATATGTGGGAAATATGGAGAAATCTCCTAAAGGTTCGTCTAAAAAATTTATAAGCTTCTCTATGAGTTCTACAGCTTTTGGCTCAAGGATAAACTCTTCATGGTCTGTGTGGAATAGAGAAGATATTTTTCTTGCATATTCAATTTCGCTGTAGGAGGATTCCTTGAAACCGATTGAAAAAGTCTTAATCGGATATGCTCCAAGCTGATACATCATCGCAACAACAGAGGATGAGTCAATTCCACCACTCAAAAAAGCTCCAAGCGGAACATCAGAAATCAACCTCAATCTTACTGATTCTTTAAGTATCTCAACCAACTTAGTTTTTACATCCTCTAAATTTTCAAATTCATTCTCTGGGAGGGAATTCAATTTCCAGTATTTTTTAATTTTTAATCCTTCTTTCGAAAAAGTTAACATATGTCCTGGCTCAAGTTTTTTTATATATTTAAATATCGAAAGGGGTGATGGTATATATTCGAGGGTCAGAAAAAGGTCAAGAGCATTTAAATCCAAATCCTTTTTTACCTCCTCTGATGTGAGAATCGTTTTTATTTCAGACCCAAAAAGAAGTGTGCCATTATTCAGCAGCGTGTAATAAAGAGGTTTTTTCCCTACTCTATCCCTTGCAAGAATCAACTTTCTTTTTTCAGAATCCCAGAGAGAGATTGCAAACATCCCCCTTAATTTTTCTAAAAATTCTTCTCCATACTCTTCATAGGAATGAACGATTGTCTCTGTGTCAGATTTTGTTGAGAAAACATGTCCTTTCTTTATAAGTTCATCCCTGAGTTCCAAGAAATTATAAATTTCACCGTTAAATGAAACCCATATTTTTTTATTCTCATTCGATAATGGCTGATGACCTGTGACAAGGTCAATTATTTTTAGCCTTCTTGTTCCTAACGCAACTCCATATCCTGAATAGAACCCTTCATCATCCGGACCTCTATGTATGATCGTGTCTGTCATTTTTTTGATAGTTTCTTGAGAAAAAGGTTCTTTACGATTTATGTTGCAGATTCCCGCTATTCCACACATATCAATAGACTTCGATTCTCACATACACGCCCATAAATCTTTTATCAACATTTCTGTGATCGATGAAATAGGGGATCTCGCCTTTTTGAGAATATATTTTTATATGGTATAGAAAATGTTTTTTGAACGGAAACCCATCTATCGCAGGGAAATGTTCTTCGATTACCTGGGAAGACCTGAGTATGTATTTTTTTGAGATTCCATCCACTTTAATTTTTACCCTGTTGTTGTTTACTCTGTTGTTTGTTAAATAAATTTTTATTCCCTTTAGTTTTTTTGGCGACTCTAAAATCATTTCGAGCTCTGAACTTCCCACAGTCCAGAATGACATCCCCTCTTTTGCATGGAAATTGTCATCCAGATAATAAAGCCAGTATTGAATCGGGTCTCCAAAAGGAACTCTAAATGCTCTTGGGTTAGTGTTTGTGGAAAAATTCTCGACGAGAGTTTTCTCTGGAGGGAAAAGCTTAAACGGATAGTTTTTTGCATGGGTTCCTGGATAAGAGCTTGAGAAAATCGGGTTCAGGAAAATCTGGCCAAGAAAAAACAAGGAAATCAGCCATTCTGATGCGATTGATTTTATTTTTTTTGTTTCGCTTAGGAAAAAGAAAAGAGGATATAAGTTCATAAAATATCTATTGCCAAGAGTTCCCCCTCCTCCATAATAATTATCAGGGATTAGCACGATGTATAAAAAAATTTCTACAAAAATTGTAATCACAAGACATGTTTCCCAAATTCTTTTTTTATGTGTGATGAAAAGAATTAGAGAAAGGAAGGCTGGAAAATAGTAAAGAGCAATCCCTGAGAATCTCCCAAAAAAGAAATAAAAAAAATTCCAGATTACAGTTTTTGGAGAAATATGAAATCTCTGCCAGTAATCTTCAGATGTGTGTAAGATTCCTATGTTATCAAATGTCGTTTCCGGGTCTTCAAAAGGAAACCTGAAGTAAAAAGTTTTTCTTTCTCCTCCCATGTAATTAGGGTCACCTGTGAGAATAAAGTTTGTCCCAAAAAAGATTCCTATTGTAATCAGGAAGAAAACACCAATTAGTAAAATCTTTAAAAATTTTTTATTAAATAAATAATAAAGTCCGATTGGCAAAAGAATGATAGCATTCGGAAGTTTTGAAAATGTAGCCACTCCGATCAATATTGCTGAAATTAAATCAGAGTATTTTCCATAGGTTAGATTCTGAAAAAAATTCAAATTTTTTTCAGAAAAACCTTCTTCCTCTTTCTTTTTGATCTTATAAAGCCAGAAAAAAACTGCAAAAAAAACTATCGCAAAGTTGAAAAATTCCGGAGTTATCCAGAAAAAGAATATCCAGGTGATTGATGCAAAAAGAAAAGTTACAGGAATGAAGATGTTCAATTTGCTTGAATATTTAAAGAAATGGTATCCCGCAAGAAGGATTAAAAAAATAAGGATTGAATGGAACACGAAGAATCCATGAAATTTAAAGAGTTTTACAAAAGGAGCCACGAATAATGGGTAGGCGAACGACTTAGCGTAGAAGATATCTCCATTTCTTCCCCTTTTTAGAAAAAATCCCTGAGGACCTGTCATAAATCTTTCGTAGATTCTTGCAAGGTCTGCTCTTGTATATTTTAAATCATAATCCTCTGCAATACTTAGAGCCATTGAGTAATAGATTGATTCGTCATCAAAAAAACCTCCTCTTTGAATTCTTGGGATATCGGTGAATAGAGAAAAAGAAAGGAAAAAAATTAAGATAATAAAGAAAATTAATAAGAATTTAACTTTTTCTTTCGTGAAATTTTTCACTGGTTTATATTATGTAATGTAAAAAATTTTTGCAAATAGAAAATTAGGGACATGTCCGAATTTTTTAATAAAGAAAGAGGTCAACCATCCCCTTCGCTCAGAAGATGGTTGACCTCTTAACATTGATACAGTTAATTATGTAATTATGAAAAATTCTGATGAGTTCCTAATTAAAGTAATTGAGGCTTATAAAAATTTAACTCTGATTCTACCTTCAGCCCAGCCACTTTTTTTGAAATTTACGACTGAGACTTTCCAGATCTTTCCCTGTCTTAAGATATAGTCGTCTACATTTAATGATATATGAAGGGGAGAGCGGCCCTCCTTTTTTGCATAGAAAGCTTCTCTTCCAGGACCATCGAGAATGAGGGCTAATTCATCTGCGCTTCCTGACCATGTGGCCTCTATCTCTATTCTGTTGGGATATCTTACAATGAAGGAAAAGACTTCTCTTTCATTATGTTCGGGGCCAACCCTGAAATAGAAATTTCTCGGTTTCTGTTCTCTGTAATCTCTGCTTAAATCTCCTGTTATAATGATGCATGAAGATAAAGAAAACATTAAAACTGCAATCGCTGAAATTATGATCATAGTTCGCATTTTTCCTCCGAGATTCGTATTATAACACAAGTTATAAGTAATCGGTAAGACATTTTTTGATGCTTATAAAGCAAAATAAAATTTTTGAAAAAAATCGCTTGATAATCTATAATTCTCTAAATGAAAAAATATGCATTAATAATTTTTATTCTGACTTTTCCATTGCATTTTACTTTACATGCTCAATCGCCGCCTTTGCAGTATGAAGATGAAGCACCTTTAGGAACATGGAATATATTTGGTTTCTTAAGTGCAAGAAATTTAGGAATGGGAAACACAGCTATAGCAAATTCTTCTGAGTCTTCAGCATCACTTTTTAACCCAGCTCTCCTTGCAAATTTAAAATCTTTTAAAGCTTCCATAACTTTATTTGCCCAGACTTCGGAAATGTTCAGGTATTCTTTGATAAATACTTCATCAATAAGATCCAGTAAGCTTGGCATTTCAATTTTTGATGTGGGATCAGCTGGATTTATATTTCCATACAAAGGCTTCACTTATGGAGTAAACTATTTCTTTTTTGAAAGTTATGAAAGGCCGGATTTTGTAGTCCCATATCCAGGACAGCCATTAAACGGAGAATTTTCTGGTAATGCAAGGGGAATAAATCTTTCGGTTAGCAGAGAAATTATATCTGATTTGAGCCTTGGAATCTCATTCAATTACATCGCTGGTAAAAGATACCTGAAGATCTCTGAAGAATTTGGCAGTGGAACGAGCTACTTTGATGAAAAATCTCATGACTTATACGGTTGGAATTTAGGGATTGGATTTTTCTACAGAACTCCTTTCAATCTCAATGTGGGAGCATCGATAAAATCTCCTCTGAGAATTAAAACCGATTCAGAAATACTGAGAGAGTTTAAATCTCCTGTAATAGAAATCTTCCAGAAGGACACTTCTAAGGATGAGACTAAAAAGCCTTTTCTAGCAGGTTTAGGGTTTTCATACTTTTTGAGAAAAAATATTCTGATTTCATCTGATTTTATTTATTTTCCTTGGAAGAAATATGAATACTTTTATTTTGGAGAAAAAGTTGAGAGAAATTTTAAGAGTGTAATTGAAATATGTATTGGAGGAGAATACAGCTTATTATTTCCAAAGGAGTCCCTGCATTTAAGAATTGGATATTTCTATGACCCACAACCTTTGAGAAAAACTGAGATTAACTACAATAATTTCACTTTTGGAGCAGGGGTTAGTTTGGGAAAGTTCAGGATTGATGGAGCTTACAGTACAGGTTCTGCAACAGATGTGGAGAAAATTTCCAGCAAAAAATTTTTAATTTCTATAGTCTATTTTAGTGGAGTTAACGATGAAAAAGATTAAGATATTTTTATCAACTTTTTTACTAATTCTGGTTTCAGTAATAAGTGTTTATTCAGAAGAAAAGGTAAGAATTATAAGCTTTTATCTGGATAAGATTAAACCAGGGCAGATTTCTTTGCTTTCCCAGCTTGATGTGATTGCAGTGGGTCAGGAAAAAATCTATGCGATTGTTAATCAGGCTGAATTCAGAGCAGTAGTAAAATCAAAATTTTCTTTTAACTATGAATCGATAAGAGCTTTCGATAAAGAGATCGCTCTTCCAAAAAAAGGTCAGAATGGAATGTTCCATTCGTATCGAGAACTTGAGAAAGACATTCATGAACTGGAGAAAAAATATCCTGAGATTTTTAAAGTGACATCAATAGGAACGAGCATTGAAGGAAGGAATATATATGCTATAAAGATAAGCGATAATGTGAGTCAGGATGAAAAGGAGTCTGAAATTTTATTCGTCGGCGCTCATCATGCCAGAGAATGGATATCTGTTGAGGTTCCATATTTGTTGGCTCATTACCTCAGCCAGGAATATTCATCGAACCCTGAGATAAAAAAAATTGTTGATAGTTCTGAAGTGTGGTTTGTTCCTCTCCTTAACCCGGATGGACTTGAGTATTCGATAAATGTGTATAGATACTGGAGGAAAAATAGACGTGATAACGGAAATGGTACCTTTGGAGTTGATTTAAACAGAAATTATGGATACATGTGGGGAATCGATGATAAAGGCTCCTCTCCTTCTACATACAGTCAGGTTTATCGGGGAAAATATCCTTTCTCAGAACCAGAAACAGCTTTTTTGAGGGATTTTATGAGTCAGAGAAAGTTTGCTGCAGCTGTGAGCTACCATAATTACAGCCAGGTAATTCTGTATCCCTGGGGATATACAAAAATCATATCAAAGGATAGAGATCTGTTTCATTATCTTTCAGGCGAGATGGCGAAACTGATTACGAATGTGAGGGAGAATACTTATGGATACGGTCAGGGTTCACTAATTATGTATCTTACAAATGGAGATTACATAGACTGGGTTTATGGTGTTTTTAACATTCCTTCATTTACGATTGAATTAAACCCGAAGGATTTTATCTCCGGAGGCTTTATCACTCCAGAATCTGAAATATTTCCAGTATTCTGGGAAAACCTTCCAGCAGCTTTGTTTCTCATCAACTGGGCTGTCAAATAAAGCTGCCCATCTAACTCAATTAAAGCCCCTGAATGATAAAATAATATAGTGATGAAGGAATTTGCGTTTTATTCACTCTTTCAGTCAAAAGGGATCAAGGGATTGATCTGAAAATGGAATTTTACATCACAAAAAAATTTGCCTCAGGCTGGCAGACTTTCAAGCTACCCAACTGATTTGATATCATAGAAATTGATTCAGCTCACGTAGGGGCATGAAGTTGACTTTTAGGCTCAGAAATATTAAAAAAAATTATTATTGGGAAGTCGTCCAACGGTAGGACACATGACTCTGGATCATGGAATCGGGGTTCGAATCCCTGCTTCCCAGCCACGGCGCTATCGTCTAGAGGCCTAGGACGGGTGGTTCTCAGCCATCAAACCGGGGTTCGAATCCCCGTAGCGCTGCCATTCTCTTTTAGGACATAATAACTCCTCCTCCTCAATATCTCATCTTTACTATGATTATTTATTTAATTTCATAAGAAGACTATTTTTTAATTCTTTAACAAAAGTTCGATAATTTTTGGGTAAAGAGAAATGCAATTCTTTGTGGAAATTTTATAGTTTATAAATTCTGTATTATTTTATACAAAATATGGAAACTAATACAAACGCATTAAATAAATTGTAGGGCAACCCTTTAGGGTTGCTTAATGCAAGGCTAAAGCCTTGCCCTACATATAACAATATTTTATGCGTTTGCTATATATCAAAGACATATAGTTAATGAGTTTTTAGCCATGTTCTGCGTTACTATTTTTGAAATAGTGGTTTATTTGCAACCATAAAACTTCATTTGTTGAAAGTATTTCTTTCAACTTCTCAGCCTCTCCAAAATTCTCTGTCCATCGATTTTTAATCTGAGGAATAAAATTTTGATTATTCTTCCATATTTTCCACAGTCTTTTAAATACAAATCTTTTCTCTCCATCATTCAGGAAATCCCATTGGGTTAAATAAATATAAATTATATTCAAATTCAAAAACTCATCGGCTGGTTTTAATTCAAGAGCTTTTATAAAATAGAGTTTTGCTTTATCCATATATGTTAGTAAAGGAAAATTATAAAGCATATAAACTTTTCCCATCTCATAATATGAAAATGCATCAGCAGGGTTTCTCTTTATCACCTGAATAAGGCTACCCTTTGCCATATCAAGATAAAAATCTCTTGCCATATCAACATACAAATCTCTCTTCTCCTCTATTCCAGATTCATTCACGACAAGCGCCATCTCAAGATACAATCGAGCCGTCTCTTTATAAAACAAGGGATTCTTTGAAAACCAGAGGGCTTTTTTTAAATTTCCTTCGAGCTCTGAGAAATTTTTTTCAATACTCTTTGCATGCTCCCTTATATCCTTATACTTATAAAAATAGTCATACCCCATATATTCCTTCGAGCCGAGTAGGAAAAGTATTAACACTATCCCAGAGACAACAACTTTTTTAATAATTTTCATTCATTCTTTTACATTTCCCATTTTACATTTCTGGTTCTTATCTTATTTTTGCCATAAGCTATATTTACCATTCTTATTGATAGAGCATAAAGCGTTATAAAATAAACAGCATTCGCTGGGATACGCAAATTAAAATCGGTTATGCTGTGGATAAGAATGGCTACTATACCCAGAATGCAGCCGAGAATAACTCCCTTAATAAAATAATCTCTTCTCTTAACCCATTTCATAAAAAAATATCCAACAGCTCCAAAGGCAAAGAGGATTAAACTTCCACCTCCGATTAATCCACTTTCTGCCAGTAATTCTAAATAATCATTATGGGCATGGTCTGTAATCCCATTGACATAAATTTTTTCATACATCGTGTATGCATACATGTAAGTTCCTGGTCCTGCCCCGAATAATGGAAAATCCTTTATCATGTCTATCGTATTTTTAAAAATAATCGGCCTTCCTTCTCCTGCAACTGATTCCCATGAAAATCTCTCGATTATCGGCTTTATCCCTATTAAAATCACTGAAAATAAAACTGTTAGAAATATAACTCTTACAATCTTTCTGAATCTTTTTTCTCTTGATAATTTTTCCGAGCTATTTCTTCCCCCTATAGAAATCGCAATAATCATCAAAAAAATTGTGATGAAAAATATAAATATTCCTGTCCTGGATCTGGAAAAAAATATTGCAATTCCAATTAATACTGATATCAATCCAAGAATAATAGATTTTTGCAAACGATCCTGGCTGAACCACAATATCTTTTCTCTTAATGATAAGCCTTTTTCCATCACAAAAAAATCTGCCTTGGCAAGCAAATATCCAACACTTATCGGAAAAATCATCTCAAGGAAACCGGAGAAATGGTTTCTATTAATAAAGGTGCCAGTAGCAGAGCCAACATGCCATTTTCTTTTATAGCCAAAAATCCTTTCTGTCCCCCCAAAAAACTCTGTCAACCCATAAAACGACTGGAATATGGCAGCAATTATCATCACTAATACAAAAATCTCAATCTGCTTTTTTGTTCTTATGCATCTTGAAACTAAAAAAGCAAAAAGAAAATAAGAGAGGTATTTAATCAATTCATAAAAAGAAAAAGCTGGCGAAAGGGAAATAGTTTTCCAGCCCATTTTTTCAGATCCTACTAACCCACCAGAAAAGACTCCTTCATAAATTCTAAAAGAATTTTTCGATAATATTTTTAATATAAATTGAGGTAACGGGATTACCTGAATCACACTAACAACAATAAAAATAATCAAAAAGATTTTAAAAATTAGGGACACATCCCATTTTTTTTGTGAGGAAAGGGAATCGTTTGCTTCCTTTCTGCTAAAACTAATTAAAAAAGTAGCCTGTCCCCTTTTCTCCTGCTTTTTTATTGGACTCCTCCATAAAGTTGACAAATATAAAATAAAGAGAATTCCTGTGGTTATTTCAAAAGCAAATATTGCCCACTCGTCAACCGAACCAAAGGGAAGTGGCAAAAATATCAAGGTTGCACATAACCCCCAAAAAATTATCTTATTTATGCTCAGCGGCATTTTTTATTTGAACCATTAAGTTGTTTATATATTAGAATAGTTAAATTTTTTTAATAAAATTAGAATGTAGATTTATTTTTTAAAACTGTTCAACCCTATAACTTACTAACTAATACAAACGCAATATATAATTTGTAGGGCAACCCTTTAGGGTTGCTTGATGCAAGGCTAAAGCCTTGCCCTACATGTAAAAATATTTTGTGCGTTTGTATTATTCTACCTTTATTTTACTATTTCTTTGATGGAGAGATTACTTCTAATTCTACTAAAAGTTTATAAGTACCGTAAATCACAGCAGCACTTGCAGCAATTAAAATTACAATTCCCAATGGAGTTTTGAAGAAAGGCTTCTTTTCTGGATCTCCTGCTTTCCCCCCAATAGATGAAGCAACCCCTGGTTTCAATGCAAAGGATAATTTTGCAATTTCATTTGCTTTCATTAATATAAAATATTCAAAGTTGAAATCACCCTCTTTCGTTGTAATCCCGAGTATATACCTTCCTTCTTCGATGTTTGTGATTTTATACAGCCCATTCTGATCAGTGGGAGCGCTCTCGAACTCTTTTCCGTCCTTGATATTTCTTATCTTTACAATAGCATTTTCAACTGGTGTTTTCATGTCATCTCCATAAACAAACCCAATCATCGAACCTGTGGCAGCTGGTACCTGTGCTAATGCTTCAACAGGGATGAACATAAATAGAAAAGTACTAATCACCCCTAAGGCTAATGCCTTAGACCTAAAAATCTTTTCCCTTAACATTTTTTTTACCTCCTAATTTATCATTTATTTTAAAACCTAATTTTTCTTCCTAACATGAATGTTAAAAAATTAGAACATTTTTCCTCAAGAATTTAGGCACTGTAATTCGCCAACTCTTTCCTTTGACTGGATTTACAGGATCTCCATAATCAGGAATTTCTTTATTATCAAGTATTGCTTGTGGAATTGATGTGACCATAGCCAATGCCTTCTCCTCTCCTACAACTTTCGCAGCCTCTTCCACTCCTTTGCTCAGCCTTGGCGGCCTTCTCTCTGAATCATGAGCATCTGAAGCTATAATATGAACAAGATTGCTCACCATAAGTAGTTTTGCGAATTTTTTTATTTCCGAACCGAAACCTCCGATTATGCTTTTTGCTGTAACCTGAGCCAGACTCCCCATCTCAATCAACTCAAATAGTAAATCTGGCCTCTCCATGAAAACGCTATTTCTCTCCGGATGACTTATTATCGGAGTAAATCCTCCAAGCATAATGTTAAAAAATAAATCCTTTACCCCTGGAAGAATGTAATCCGAGGGAAATTCTACGAAAATATAATTTGATAAATTTATCGTAAAATCATTCTTTCTTATGTTTTCAACCATCTCATGATGCACAAAAACCTCAGCTCCTTTAAAAAATTCAACAGGAATTTTTTTTGTAATTTCTTTAAATTCTGTCATCCTATCCTCAAGTATCTTTAAATTATCATCGTATTTATTCAAACGATACAGATGGGGAGTAAATACAATTTTTCTTATTCCATCCTCATAAGCTATTTCACACATCTTTAAAGTTTCATCCCAGTTTGCTGCCCCGTCATCCCAATCAGGCAATAAATGAGCATGAAGGTCGATCATTAGTCTTAAATTTACAGTCTATCTTTACTGTTCTCCATAATACTGGTAATAATAATGCTTGTAGTAATATTCATGTTCGCGAATTTTGATATTGTTAATGATAACGCCTAAAGTCTTTAATTTAAGCAAATCGAGCTTTTCTTTTGCTTGCTTCAGGGCATCACGGGAGGTTTTTCCTCCCCATACAATGAGGATTACTCCATCAACATGGGATCCTATCACCATTGCATCAGAGACTGCAAGAATCGGCGGTGTATCAAATAATATGTAATTGAATGATTGCTTCAAACTCTCAATCAGGTTTGCCATTTTTTCAGAGCCGAGAAGTTCTGCGGGGTTTGGTGGAACTGGACCTGAGTTAATAAGAAATAGATTTGGAATTTCAGTATGTTTGATTAAGTCCTTCATCTCAACATTCATAGTCAGGTAATTTGTTAATCCATCGATATTCTTTATTTTGAATATCTTGTGCTGCCTTGGCTTTCTTAAATCTGAATCCACTATCAAAACTTTCTTCTCTGTTTGAGCAAGAGTAATCGCTAAATTACAAATGGTAGCAGTTTTTCCTTCTTGTGGTAGAGGACTTGAAATTACTAATGACTTCAAATTTTTATCAGTTGTAGATAAAAGCAGCGCTGTTCTTATTGAGCGATAACTTTCTGAGAAATTTGATTTTGGCGAAAAATAAGTTATAAGCTCAATCGACCTAATCTCCGGAATCTCTTTTACTCCTTTCCCTCCTAACTCTTCACTCCTTACTGTTTTCTCCGTCTCAACATGTAAACGTTCAAACATGCCGACTTCTTTAAACAATGGAGAGTCCATTCTCTCTTGCTTTCCAACCGAGTGACTGTCCAATTGTGAAACCGGGTAACTTTTATCCTTCGAGTCTTCAACTGATTCTTTCCCTCCAATCTTTATCCTTATTCCTCCCCCCTCATCTTTCTCTTCCTCTGACTTTTGAGCTTCGAGCTTTGATTTTGACCTTCTTTTCTTGTGCCCGTATCCATATCCATAACTTTTCTTAAATCCATCAGGACTAAATGTCATAACAACTCCTAAAGAAGGAAGACCTGCATATCTTTCAATATCCTCAGAGCTCTTCACTGAATTATCTAAATACTCGAAGAAAAACGCTAACCCTATTCCTATAAACAACCCAATTATTAGAGCCAGCATCATGTTAAGCCTTTTCTTTGGGCTCGATGGATAAAGAGGAATCTCTGCTCTATCCACAATCTTTATGTTCGATGTTCTCAATCCTCTTAATCTTGCAGAGACTCCAGTCTCACTCTGTCTCCTCAGCAAAGATTCAAGTAAATTCTTCTTATTTTCTATCTCAATCTTCAAACTATTGTACAAGATAGCATTGCTGTTTAACTGGATAGCCTCCTGCTTCTGCTTGTTAAAAACCTCCTCTAAAGATTTCTCCTTCTTCAGCGCAGCCTGATAATCTGAGTAAGCTCCTTTAATCAAATTCTGGGTTTCGCTCTCAAGGGATTTCTTAGCGCTCTCTAACTCTGCCTTTAACCTCTGCATCTCAGGATAATCAGGTTTGAATGTCTCCTGCTTTTTCATGTACTCCCTGCTCAGCTTCACATAGTCTTCCCTTAACCTCTGGATAAGCGGATTTGTCAAGGCTTCTGGAATATAATCAGAAGATGCGATTTTTATCTCATTATAATAAGCTTCCTTTCTTACTCTATCGATCTGGGCTTCTGTTAAAGCACTGTTTAATTCACCAAGTTTCTCAATTATCGTTGTCTCTTTTTCACTCAATGGGATGATGTTTTTCTTTGCTCCATACTCTTGGAGTTCTCTCTGTTTCTGTTCAATTTCAGCTCTTTGGCTTGCAATTTGAGACGTCAGAAATTCTGTTGCCTGTTCAGTTGCTTCATATTTGGTTTCAATATTCATTTCTATGAATGAATCAAAAAGAGCATTTACTGCATTTGCCGCAAGTTTTGGGTCATGAGATTTATAATTTATTTCAATCAGTCTTGTTTGTCTCATTGGCTTTACATCAAGTCTTCCTAAGAATGAATCAATTAGAGAACTTCTGAAAACCGGGTCAGACTTATCAACAGGTTTTTTTCTCTTCCCTGGTTTTCCTATAAACTCCTCATTTTCATAAAGCTTCAATCTCTCAACAACTTTGTCTGCAAGAGTCCTGCTCTGTAATAATTTATATTGAGTTTGATAGTAATCATCCCTGTAAGTTTCAATCTGGAATATCTCTTCAAATGTGAAGATATTTGGTTCTTTCTCAATCAAAAGACTTCCCCTTGCAATGTAAGTGGGATTTGCAGTAAAAGTCATAATCATAACAGTTGCAACTAAAACCAGAGTAAAAGTTATAATAGTCCATTTCCTCTTCCACACCACATTCCAGTAATCCCGAAGATTTATTTCTGTCTCGTCAAATCTATCATAATTATCCATATCTCCTTCCCTCCTTCCTTTTATTTATCATCATGCTTTGCAATTCATGTTAGAATATTGATTCTGGGACATATACAACATCTCCCTCTTGTAGTTGTATATCTGGCTTTTTTCCCTTAATTATATCCTTGAGATCCACTTTAATTTTTATCTCTTTTCCATGCTTTCCTTTTCTTTTTATCACAATACCGGATTTCGAGGCTCTGTCAGTTGTTCCTCCTGCCTGGGCAATCGCTTGAAGTAAAGTAATCTTTTTCGACATCTTTACTTCCAATGCACCTGGCTTATTAACTTCTCCAAAGACATAAACATGAATAATTTTATCCATAGGCACATTTATTACATCATTTGGTTGAAGGGGAATATTGAGTTTTTGATTTCCATTGATTAATAAATCCTCTAAATCAATTGAAATTTTTGTGGTAATTCCATTCTTTTCTTCCCGTAACACAAACAATTCGTTTGCTGCTTTTTCAGTAAATCCTCCTGCCTGAGAAATTATTTGAAGAAGAGTCTGCCTTCCTATTAACTCATACATCCCTGGTTTCTCAACTGCTCCAATCACAGCAACACGCTTGCTCTGATATTCTTTTATAAAAACAGAGACCTGTGCATTTTTTAGATATTTTTCCTCTAAAAGATCAGCAAGTTTTTTCTCCATACTATCCTTTGTCAAACCTCCAACCATCACTCTTCCAAGTAAAGGAATTGTAATTGAACCATCCTCTGATACTCTAACAATTTGATTTAATTCAGGGAGCTCGAATACTTTAATTTCAAGTAAATCTTTCGGTCCAATCGTATACTCCTTTACAAAAATATCCTGTTCTTCTTGAGAAAGCAGGGTTAGAACATTAAAAAATATAAATATAAACACAAAAACAAAAATAGCAGATAGGCTAAAGCGTAAAATGTTTATGTATCTCATCTCAATATAGTTCTTTATCTGTCTTAATTCACAGCCATTCAAAAATTATATGTAAGGTTTGCTCCTACAAAAAGCTTTTCATCATCCTCCCAGTCCAGATTTGAATCTCTTATCCATTTACTTAAAGTGACTCCAATCCCCAGCTCCCTCTTTATCCTGAAATAAATTCCCACCGAATGAATTTTATAATCATCCTCTCTTTTTTGCCACAGGCTATGAGCTATGAGCTCTCTTTCTATCTGGGGATAAGTATTTCTCCCTAAGCTGTAGTCATAATCTATTCTGATATTTCTAAATAAATACACCGATGCTCCACTTCCATACCTATTCTCAAGAAAATAAATATTGTCATACCATAATGAAAACTGAATATCCCTTCTGTATAATGCTCTCAAAGCAAAAAACCTCAATAACCGCAGATCCATACTGGTGTTTCCAACAATTCCCCTATAATCTTTTCTTTCAGGAATCAAAGAATCAAAGAATTTATAACCAAGATTTATCCTTCCTCTTATTGCTCCAAAGGGTGAAAACTCAAACCCTCCATAAATTGCATAGCTTTTAGAATTCCTGAAACTCAAAGGATTTTCAAAATTGAAAAATCCATACTCAAAATCTAAAAAAAATTTTGTCCTTGGAAAAAGTTGATAATAACCTGTAAAATTTACATAGTTTTCCTCCCTGTTCAATTGATCTCTTATGTTAAATCTTTCATAGTAAAGATTCTCATAATCATAATTTGCTTTTGTGTACCTTATAGAGAATGAAGTCCTCCTCGCAGTCTGCCATAATACAGAACCTTGAACACTATCCTCTTTTCTCCGCGGCCTTATATCAATCTCTGTATTCCATCTCTCCCTTGCATCAGAGAATCCTCTTCCAAAGGAAAAAAGAAATCTGTTGAAGACAAAATAAACCTCTCCATTAAAGTAATTATTCCATGTCCTCTCTCTCTTTGTTTCCAGGAAATATACATACTGAGGAGACTCATATACCGAAAATAAAATCCTTTTCTTTAAAGGCAAATAGATATAAAAAGCAGGTCCTGTGGTAAAGGTGTAGTCCTTGATTGGGTCATAAGGAGTTCCGTACACATTCGAGTCATAGCCAGCGTTATTTAAAAATAAAATAGTTTTTATCCTGAATGGCCCGATTTTTAGCCTTGCCTCTTTTATCAACCGCTCTAACTCCTCGCCCATCCACGTCCCACCATATAATTCATTTCTCCCATTTAATAAAAAGAATATTATGATAGTTAATACAAAAAAGAATGATTTTTTATTAATTTCTTTGGTTTTTCCTTTTGCTTTACCTATATATTCTGTATTTCTTCTCATTCTTTATTAAAATCCCCCTTCCTCTGCTTATTTTCAGTTTCGTATATTATATAAGACATAATATTATCTTTGTCAAGTATATCTTATTATTCTTGATTATTAAAAAAAACACTTATATTTTTGTAGTGAAATGTTAATCGGAAATTACTTAAGAGAAAAAAGACGAGCTTTGGGCAAATCTCAAGAGGAAGTGGCTGAGAAAGCAGGAATAGAAAGGACTCGCCTTAGTAATATCGAAAATAATAAAGGAGATATAAGATGGTTTACTTTATACAAATTAATTCATGATGGGTTAGGAATGACATTAGAGGAGTTCTTTAAAGAAGATAAGGAACTTAAAGAAATGTATTTTGAAATAACGCCATCTAAAGTTAAAGAATCTTCCAGACAATACTTCACAAAGCAATTCGTGTCCATCCCAGTGGTAGAACCTGTCAACGCGGGGCAGACTGTAATTCTTCCCAATCAGATAATAGACTGGAAAGCCTTCGAATCCCAGTTTATAAAAGATCTGGTAAGTCCTCTGGCATGTCAGATTCTTGGGGACTCCATGTATCCTATCATTCAGGATGGTGATTTAATTTTAATTGATAGAAATCGTTATAAAAGGATGAAACCAGTATTTAAGAAACTCTATTTAATAAACATCCCTGAAAGTTCAGAGGAGAGAGGGATTATGGTTCGGAGAGTGAAAATATCAGAAAGGTTTATCTTTTTAATTCCTGAAAATAGAAGAGGGCACGAAGAAATTATCCTTGAACGACGGAAATTCAGGGATTTATTAAAAATTATTTTAGGTGAGGTTGTATGGATAGGAAGAGAATTAAAATGAAGAAATACAAAATTACTCCCTTGCCTCCACAATCCCTTAAAAGATAAGAACCATAGAACTCTGTAACAAACAATAAAAATATTTCATATGTATTTTTTCATAAAGCAGGGATAAAATTTTATATAATTTTTTAATGGATAATTCGAAGTCGTTACATGTAAACTGAAAAAAATTCAAGCCTTACACTAGAAAAAAAATTTTTAGTTGACAAAAAAATATTTTCATATTAATATTGAGATTCATTCTCAATTAATGATATTTAAATGAAAAAGTTGTTAAAAAAGGAGAGTCAAATGAAAAAATTATTGAACGGAAGGCTCGCCGCAATTCTGCCCCTTCAGGGGCAAGTAAGGCGAGCAATATTAATGATAAAATACCTTTCCGTCGAAAAATCCCCGCCATTTATCGCGGGGTTCTTCAAAATGTTAATCGTAGTTCTAATTGTTGCTTCTTCTTTTTCCTTATATGCAGACCGAAGAAGTTATGTCTGGACATATGAATATTTAACGATGCATAGAGGAGGAGCTGAGATTGAGTATTATTTAACATTGGAGCTTCCTGATAAAGATAAAGGAAATGTAAATAACTGGAAACACTGGATGGAGCTTGAATATGGAATTACTGATCACTGGGATATAAGTATTTATCAGCAGTTCACCCATAAAAATTCAGAACATTCTTCTTCATTTTATTATGATGGGTTTAAAATTCGAACAAGAATAAGAATAGGGGAAAGGGATCAATTCCCGTTAGACCCATTAATTTATCTTGAATATAAAAATAATGGAAACTTGTCCGAGCCAGGGGAGTTTGAAGGAAAATTGATACTTGCAAAAACAATTGGAAATCTAAATTTTTCATACAATCAGATTCTTGAAAGAGAACTTGTAAAGGGAGTAGATGCTAAGCATGAATATGCAACAGGGCTGAGTTATGAATTTAACCCCAGAATAAAGTTAGGGATAGAATCAAAGGGCAATTTCACTGATAAGAGATATTATTTAGGCCCAACAATTTCCTTTGCAACTTCAAAATTCTGGATAAGCCTCGGAGTAGCTTCAGGGTTGAATAAGGAGAGCAGGGACATAGATTTCAGGCTTCTTCTTGGGATACCTCTTTAGCGAATTGAACGGAAGGCTCGCCGCAATTCTGCCCCATACCCCTTCAGTGTGCTGTCGGAGAGATTTTTTTGCCTGTAAAGATATATAAGGGACAGCACACTGGAGAGTAAGAAGAAATAAATAATTGAGAAAAGGTATATAAGATTTGAAATTTTTCAGAAAAGAAATAAAATATAAAGCATCACAGAGAAAAGTTTGAAAGGGTAAATAAGAATGAAGGTGTTAACAAAAAATACAGCCCTATTTTTAATTTTAATGATTTTATTATTTTCATGTGCATCTGTAGTTCCAAAAACCAGAATGTCAGAAGGAGAAAAGCTTTACAGGTCAAAATGCACTGTTTGTCATAACTTGGTTCCTCCATCTAAGTTTTCATTTGAAAAATGGAATGAATACATTGAAAAATATGGAAAGGAATTGAATCAGCTGGAGAAGGAATTTATAATCAATTATTTAAAACAAAATAGCAAAAAATAGGGACACATCCCATTTTTTAAAGGATTCCGAAATCTTTTCTTGTGAATATAGAAATGAATTTATAACCCTTTGATTCCAGGTTTTTTCTTCCACCTTCCAACCTATCAACTATTGCCATTGTCAACGCCACCTCAGCTCCTTCTTCCTCCACAGCTTTTGCAGCTTTCAATATTGAAGAACCGGTAGTAACAACATCATCGATAAGGGCAACTTTCCATCCTCTTTTAAATGGTCCTTCAATCAATTTCATCTCTCCATGAGTTTTTGGTTCTTTTCTCACTATGAACCCATAAATTGGCTTTCTCAGTTGATAACTCAATCCAACAACTGCACCCACAATCGGGTCTGCTCCAAGAGTATAGCCTCCTATTGCATCTACATCAAATGCTTTTAAAATTTCGAGCACAATATTTGCTATAAGATATGCTCCCTCAGGATCCATTGTGGTTATTTTTCCATCGATATAATAAGTGCTTTCCCTCCCGGATGCTAAAATCCTTTTTACATCTTTTTTAAAAGATTTTTCCTTTAAAATCTCCAGAAGTCTTTCTCTCATTGTAATCTCCATTTCCTTATTTTTTTGAGACCTCTGAAAAAGTCCATCTGCTTCGTTGCAGTCTCAGCTTTATCGCTCCAACGTACAGGAAGTACACCTCCGCTCAAAGCTTCACTGCGCCTAGTGTGCTGTCCAATAAATATCTTCTCAAACAAACAATTTCTCCTAAAGCACACTGAAGGGGTATGGGGAAGGTATCTTCCCCATTTCTGGGGGGTGCTCAGCGAAGCGTCTAAGGAGATCTTTCTCCCATAGGGAAAGTGTTGTGGCACAAAAGAATAATAAAAGATATTTAAGTGACACGACACTAGCATCTGGAGCTTTTGATATATGAAGCGTGTTTTCGAAGTTACCTTTTCTGATCAATTATACTTCCTTTATTTTTTAATATATTTTTTTTACTTCAATATTCTTATAATATTTTTTCAAAATCTGTTTGTAATTTGCGCCGTTTCTTGCCATCCCAAAAGCTCCAATCTGACACATTCCTACTCCATGTCCCCAGCCCCTGCCGGAAAAAGTAAAATGGGTAATTTTCCCATCTCTATTCCATTCTCTGTCGATTTCAAATAGTGTATCTCTTAAACCAAGCGCAGCTTTTATCTGATAACCCTTTATTAAGATTTCCTCATTGCTACTGATAACTACAAGCTCTATCACTCTGTTTGATGAACCTCTTTTTTTCACTGCAACATCGATAAGCTCTTTAATCGGGTAAAATTTTTTGATGCCTCTCTCAAGTTCGTTTTTTGATTTCCTTACTATCCATCTGCTGTAAAGAGATGTTCTGTCCAGAAGGGATGAAATTGAAGGAATTATTTCAATGTATTTTAATTCCCCGTTTTTTTCTATCCATGTAGCCCTCTCATCTCCGATTAAGTTGATGGAAGTAGCAGGGGATAACTCATTGTTTATATCTCTGAACAGGAAGACATTAGGGTTTATCTTGAGTTTCATTTTTTTACTTTCTTTTTCAATTTCAAGCTCAGAATCAGAGAGAGCTTTCGCAATTTCTCCTTTTTCCATCAGGTCTGGCTTTAATTTATTTATAACATTTAAAACTACAAGAGCTGCATCTCCTCTTCTAATCCGTGTGTTTATGTAATTTGATTCATTAAGGGCAGGTAATATTTTTTCATGAACAAGATATGTAATTACGCTTTTTTCTTCATCGGATAAAACTTTTGTATTCTTGAACAGGAATTCAACTTCTTTTTTTCTTAAGAGGAGATCCGGCCTTTTTTCCCAGTCAAGGCATTTTATGAGATACACTCCAAAATTAACCCAGTTTAAATCTCCCTCTATCGAAATCTTTTTTTGTTTTTTCCCTAAAAACAAAATCAGCCTTGAAATCCATTCCTGTATTTCATCTTTTTTTGCCTCATCCTCAAATGATGAGAAAATTGAAAACATCGGAATTATTTCCAGACTGATAAGTCTGGCAATTTCCTTGGTTATTACTCTCTCATCAAGCCTAATTGAAAGCGGAGGAACAGAGGTTCTCAAAATATATTCATTCAGATTTTCTATCGAGCATTCAACGTTTTTCAGGTATGATATTTCTTCGCCCCCAAAGACATTCTCTCCGTCCTCTGTTGCTCCTCCACATGTGGATGTGTATAGTGCATTTATTAAATCGTTCTTATAAATAGCAACTTCTCCAATTGTCTCATCCACTGCTTTTGAACTTAGCGGGTTTTCAGAGCTTTTTCCATTATACACCTGGCATGAAGAAGAAGCGCAAATATCATATCCGTTCATTTCGAATGACCCCATGTTCTTCAGGGCATACGTTCTTGCAGCAACTGCCTGAGCTTTCAATGCTTCAATCTCAGGATAATTGAAGGGGGATAGTTCATTGGGAACAACGCCTTTGAGATAATCATCGATATTCAATGTATTTACAAGAGTTAAACCATTTTTATTATGAATTATTGAGAAAATTCCACTGTACAAATTACCATTGAACTTCAGGCTGGTATTCCTTGAGGAAGGAATCATCATCAATGAATTTCCTTTGAAAAGCTTTTCACTCTTTCCTTCCCAGTAGAGAAACGCAACATCGGTTTTTTCTTTACTGAACTTTTCATGAAGTATCCATGCATCGTTAATTTTTAAATTCCATGCTTTTTTTATATCCTGCTCTGCCTCGGATCTATCGGAATAATATCCTGCTTTAATCTTGAATAATTTTGAAACTCTGTCCTCTTCAATAAAAATTTCCTTAATAAAAATTCCCTTAAGTTTTGAGATGAATTCCTCAGCTTTGCTCCTGGTTGTGAATGCTGCCAGTTGAATCGAATATCTTTCTTTTTCCTTTTCAACTTCAGTTGCTATTATGAGATTCTTTGCGTTTAAGGCTAAAAGATTAAAATGGCCATTGTTGCGCCAGATCCTCATCGAATCTGCCTGGATTTCAATTTTTTCAGTTCCATCAATAAGACCAACTCTTATAACCGGTTTTCTAATCGGAAACGCTCTGAGAACCTCTTCCTCTTTTTTTACTTTTTTAAGAGGGGCACAAAAAGGCAAAAAAAATAAAATGTATAAAATTATTAATTTTTTCATTCGGATTTAGTTAAAATTCTATTTTTCTTCAGGGTATAAATTATAATAAAAAACGAAGTAGGCTGGCAAATTTTTTTTTGGAAGGTCATAAGGAAGGGGAGGGAATGGAACCGAAGAGATTAAGGCATTTATTGCGGATTGGTCAAAAGAAATGATACCCGAGGGTTTGTATATGGTAAATTCACTTATTGAACCGTCTCTTTCGAATACTAAATATATCGTTGAAATGCCTCTTATTCCATATCTTGCAGCTGTGGGTATGAACCAGTTTCTCTTTACTATTTTTATAACCTCTCTTGCCCATGGAGTGATATCATATCCTCCTGAGTCAAAGTATGCGGAGGCACCAAATCCTTGATAGGGATATCCTCCTCCTTTTCCTTTTGAGGATCCTCCCTCGAATGAAAAACCGGATGGAAACCGAAGGTTACTTTTTTTCTGTTCGTCTTTATCTCCATCTTTGAATTTTAATCCAGAATCAATTTCATTTTTTTCTTTTTTTCCTTCGAAGCTTCCTTTTCCAGTTCCTTCTCCTTCAGGTTCTCCCTCTGGTTTTTGAGGCTCTGTTGCAATTGGCTTCTCCTGTTGTTTATCTTCGATCGGAGCTTCTACATCACCTTTTCTAACGAATATTCTATCGTCTTTTTTGATTTCTTTTTCTTCTTCTTTTTTTCCCTCAATTTTTTCTTTTGTTTTATTTTGTTCATCTTTTTTTGGAGATGGATAAATTAATGGGACATCTGGAGGAAAGTTTTTTGGAAGATAAGCTAATATGGTCTGAGGAGTTTTGATCTTAATCTCTGGAGAAGGAATTGTCAGGATTAGAACGATAAAGACAAAATGGAAAATGATAGAAAAAATTCCAGGGATGATACGTCTATTCATTAATAATTAATGTATTCTTTTTTGCAGGAATTAAATATCTTTTGAGCCAGCTCAAGAGCCCTGAGGCCGTCTTCTCCTGAAACCAAGCTTTTTTCACTTCCCTCAATCGTATTTATAAAGTTTTCAAGTTCTTTTTTTAAGGGCTCATCTTTTTCTATGATTAAATTTTCTTCTATTATTTTCGATTCTTTTAATGCGTAAACTTTAACTTCCTGATCTTTGTAATCTATCGAAATATAGTTAAAAGGCTGGAAAACTCTGAGTTTTCTTACCTTCCTTCCATATACCCTGCTTGCGGTAAGGTTGGCAACTGTTCCAGATTCGAATTCAATCCTTGCATTTGCAATATCGATTTTATCGGTTAAAACATTTACCCCGATTGCTTTAATTTCTGCTGGTTTGCTTTTTACTATGTCGAGGAGGATGTCAAGGTCATGAATCATAAGATCAAGGATGACATCGATGTCTAAAGACCTGAGAGAGAATACACCGAGCCTGTGGACTTCGATAAATTTAGGGTCCTTTATGATTTCCTTTGCCTTCTGAAGGGCTGGATTGAATCTTTCAAGATGTCCTACCTGAAGGAAAGTTTTATTTTTTTTCGAAATTTCAATAAGTTTTTCCCCTTTTTCTACATTTTCTGTGATGGGTTTTTCGACCAGAGTTGGCTTTCCTGTGTCTAAAAGCTCCTTTGCTATTTCAAAATGAGTATTGGTCGGAGTGGCTACAACTGCAGCATCTATTTTTTTTATTAAATCCTTCCTGTCAGGGCAGAATTCAGTGTTGTATTTTCTTGAAATCTCAATGCCCTTTTGGATGTCTATATCGCAAACTCCCGCAAGGGAGACCTTCTCAAGACTTGAAAGAATTCTTGCATGCTGAGACCCCAGGTATCCTACACCGATTACTCCAATCTTTATGTTTTTCATTTTTTTGAAATTATCGAAAGTCCGTGTTGATCAGCAAATGAAATTGCCTTTTTTTGGCTGAAAAAAATAGTTTTTTTTGCTTCAAAAACAAGAGCTGAAGCATTTATTTTTACAAGATTTTTTATCGTTAAAAGACCCAACACAGGAACATCGTATCTCATATCCTGCTGGGGTCTCGAAACTTTTATAGCGACAATTCCATTTCCAGCTATTTTTCCAGCCCTTTTAATCATCATATCAGTCCCTTCCATTGCTTCTACTGCAACCACAGCTCCATTCTTTACCGCTATAGATTGACCTATATCCATTTCAGAAATTTTTTTTGCAATCTTCCACCCATATTCTATATCCTTTAAAGTTTCTTCGTCTATTTTTTTAACTGTAAGTATTCCCTCATCTGGAAGCAGATTTTGAAGGAAAGCTGTTGAGTCGATAATCTTTATTCCGTTTGATTCTAACACTCTGCCAATCTCATTTAGGATTGAAGTGGTATTTTTTCTTTCAAGAGTAGAAATGAATTTTTCCGCATCAGAATAGGGCTTAAAGTCGCTATAAATTAAAGAATGTTGAACTTTTCCTGCCATCAAGGCTTCGATTACATTTTTTTCTTTAAAATAAGATATGAGATTGTCCAATTCATGAATTTCAAACCAGCGAATCTCATCAGAATATTTTTGAAGCTCAGAAGAAGTAATTCCTTTTATGGCAGCGGTTATTATTTTATCTCCTCTTTTTCTTGCTTCTTTTGCAACCAGCATCGGGAATTGACTTCCTCCAGCTATTATACCAATTCTTCTTCCCATTCTAAGCTTATTTTCTTTATTATCCCTCTTTTTGAGGAATTTATAAAATCGATTAATTCTCTGACCTCCTCTGTTTTTTCAAGTTCATTTTCTATTTTTTGAATCGCCTGAGTTGTGTTTAGGTCAGAGAAGAATAAAAATTTGAATGTATTTTTTAAAACTTCCAGAGAATCTCTTGAGAATCCCCTTCTTCTCATTCCGATTGAATTCAGCCCTAACATATACGTTGGTCTTGCTCCTACAACCCTTGAGAAAGGAACGACATCCTGAGTTATAACCGAATATCCTCCGATGTAAGAATACTTTCCGATTCTTGTAAATTGATGGACTCCTGTAAATGCTCCAATAGTAGCAAAATCGTAAACCTCAACATGTCCCGCAAGAGTTGCTCCATTGACAAATATGGTTTCATTTCCCACCTTACAGTCGTGAGCAATGTGGGAATAAGCCATTATATAATTTCCATTTCCAATAGTTGTGGTTCCTCCTTCTGAAGTTCCTCTGTGTATTGTGACAAACTCTCTTATCCTGTTTGAATTTCCAATTTTTATAAATGTCTCCTCTCCTTTATACTTTAAATCCTGAGGGTCTTTGCCCAAGGCAACGTATGGAAAAATGTGATTATCCTCTCCGATTATAGAATTTTTTTCGATGAAAACATTTGATTCAATCCTCGTATTCTTTCCTATTCTGACATTCTCTCCTATCACTGTATATGGCCCTATTTCAACTCCATCTTCAATTTTTACATTTTTACCTATAACCGTGGTGGGATGTATTTTAATTTTATTTTTTGTCATCTCTTCTTTCTATTTCTTCTATGTCAACTATTGTTGATAGATATTCTGCTTCTGCTACTTTTTCATCGTTAACGAAAGCTTCTCCTTTCATCTGGCAGAATTTTGACTTTATTTTTGTTACCTCAAGAATCATTTTCAATTGATCTCCTGGTACAACTGGTTTTTTGAATTTGGCATTGTTTATACCTGCAAGATATATAAGTTTTTTTTCTCTATCAGGCACATTCCGGAGAAGGAGAACGCCCCCTGTCTGGGCCATGGCTTCTAAGATGAGAACGCCTGGCATCACTGGCGCTCCTGGAAAGTGCCCCTGAAAAAAAGGCTCATTGACAGTGATGTTTTTTACGCCGACTATTTTTTTCCCTTCTTCAAAGTCCAGAATTCGATCGACAAGAAGGAAGGGATACCGATGGGGAAGGAATCTGAAGATGTCTCTGATGTCTATTTTCTCATTCATTTTTTCTCTTGGGACTGTTGCTTTGGTGCTGGAGCTTTTGATTGGTTGTATCTTTTTATTACCTCATCAGTTATGTCAATTTTTTCATCATAGTAAATAATAGGAAGTCCCCGAAGGTCAAAAACTATAGCATATCCCTTTTCTTTACCTAAATTGCTGATTATTGGAGTTACTTCATTCTGAATTTTTGTGAAAAGCTTTGCTTGTAATGAATCAAAATCTCTTTGAGCATCTTCCATAAGTCTTTTCAATGCCGTGTCTTTCTGCTCAATCTCATTCGCGAGTTTTTCCTGAGCATCTGGAGATAGAGAGAATCTTTGAGTGGCCAACCTGTCCCTTAATCTCTGCAGTTCCTGAGATTTTGTGTTGATTTCTTTCTGCTTTTGTTCGCTGAAATTTTTTAATTGAGCCACTACCTCTTTTCCAGGGATTGACTCCTCGAGAATCCGTCCAGAGTTAACGACTGCGATCTTTATTTCCTGAGGAAAAGTGTAGAAAGTGACAAATAAGAATATTGCTAAAAAAAGGACCATTTTAGTAAATCTAATTTGCATATTTCCTCCTTCCAAATTAAAATGTTGTTCCTATGGCAAATCTAAAGGCGAAATGGGAATCCTCTTTTTTGATTTTTCGAGGGTTATAGGCAAATATTAACCTGAAAGGAACCCTGAGCATAGGCACAAAAATTCTTGCCTCTAACCCTGTTGAAGAGTATAGATTTGATAAATCAATTTTTTCTCCAATTGCCCATACATTTCCCACATCGTAGAATATTATTGCTTTAAGAGGTCCTCCCACTGGTATCTGGTATTCAAAATTGAAAAGAAGACTCTTATCTCCTCCAATCATAACACCTGCTTCATTCTTCGGACCTATTGTGTAAAATTCAAAACCTCTGAGGGATAGCTCTCCTCCCATGTACAATCTTTCATAGAAAGGAAGCTGTTGTTCTTTCAATGGCTTCACCCTTTCTGCTTCGAAATGAAATCCAAGCACATGATTTTTCCATATCGGCTTGAATAATTTCCATTCAAATCGGGGTCTTATGAGGAGAACATCTCCTCCAAGGAATGATGAGGAATATCTTAATGAACCAAGGTAAAAAACCCCTTCCCTTGGATCGATAGGGCTATCTACTGTTGAATAATAGAAAGTGGGAATTATACTCGAAAATATTCTTTTTCCCTCGGTGTAGTAAAAATATGAGTATGGGTCATAAAGAAAGAGATTTTCATTTACATCTTTTACATCAACTACTTCATAGCTGTAAGTAATGTTGGTTCGGAAAAATTTATAGATTCTTGCTGCAAAGATAAAGTCACCACCTTTTCCATATCTCGTGTAAAGATCAGGGAATTTCAGGCCTCTATCGTAAAGGTTAAATCCGATTGTAATGGGAAGGTCTAAAAGATATGGTTCAGTGAACCCGAACCTGTAATCTTTTATCCTCTGGCCGGTTGTTAATGTAACATCCATCGTCTCACCTGAACCTAAAAAGTTTACGGTTGAGTACGATAATGCCATAAATGCACCTTCATAACCGCTGTAACCTCCTGTGAATTGAATTTGATTTCTCTGTAGCTCTTTTACCTCGCAGGTAACATTGATTTTTGAGGGGTTCTGCTGGTCAGGGTTCACTTCTGGAAATTTCTCAAAGTCAACAAGTCCAAGCTGTTTTACTCTTTTTAAACTTTCTTCGAATGCTCTTGTGTTGAAAATATCACCTTCTCTTAAAAGCCATTCTCTTCTTATCACAAAATCTTTTGTGAAATTGTTTCCTTTAAACTGGAGTTTTCCAAGGTATGCAAGGTCATTTTCCTGGATGTGCAATTCTAAATCGACTGTCCTTTTAGAAGGGTTCAGGTTTTCAACAGGAGCTATCTGGGCATAGAAGTACCCTCTTTCACCATATAACTTCTGGAGGTTCTCAACTGATTTGTTTCTGTCAGCAAGGCTGTAAACATCTCCCTTTTTCATTTTAATTAGACTTTTTATTAAATCAGCTGGAAGTGTTTTATTCCCAAAGATGTTTATTTCATTCAATCTGTATTGAGGTCCTTCCTCCACAGGAATTGCAATTTTTGCCATTTTTTGTTTTTTTAGAAAAATTGTTCTTTTATCTATATATTCTATTTCGGGCTTTCCAAGTTTTACCTCCATGTAACCCTTGCTCTGGTATTTTTCTTTAACTTTGTCAAGGTCTGCTTCTAATTTATCCTGAGAGAAGACGTCTTTTGATGTAACGTAGGAAATGATTGAGTGAATTTTCGTATCTTTCATCGCTCTTCTTAAAGTGCCGTCACCTACTCTTTTATTTCCTTCAAAAACTATCTTTCCCACTTTAATCTTTGGTCCCTCATTAACCTCAAATGTTACTGAGACTTCATCCTTATCCCTTTTTGTTTTAACCTCAACTTTTCCCTGTTGAAGTCCTTTTGATTGGAGAAGATCGCTTATTACAGTTTTAACTTTCAATATTTTATAAGGGTCATAGTAGGAGTAAGGTAGAATATAAATATTTTTCTCTTTTAGCTTATCTTTTATGTCCTGTTCTTTTACATTTTTTCCAGTTTTGTATTCTACAGATTTAATTACAGGATTTTCTTCTAGGTAGATTTTTACTATTTTTCCATTGGATCCATCTTCCTCTTCCATTTTGATGTTTGAGAAAAATCCAGTGTTCCAGAGAGATTTAAAATCTTCTCGGAGAAGTTCCTCATCATAAACTTCTTTTTCCTTTGATTTTATGTAAAACATAATTGTGTCCCTGCTTACCTTCTTATTTCCGATTATTTCAATTTTTTCAATCAGAGTTTCCGCAGAAAGAAAGGAAATTGCAAAAAATAAGAAACTAAATAAACTAAATAAACTAAATTGTCTTTTCATTTTAAATGCTCCTCAATCATTATTTTTATATATACCATAAAATTTGAAAAGTAAACAGTAAATCAAAAATTGCAAAAAAGTTGGGGTCAGGTCTCATTTTTTGCATTTTTCGGAGGGGAAAAAGGGGGCAGGCTACTTTTTTGCTTGAATAAAATGAAACAATTTTTATCCGAAAATATAACTGATAAGCTTATATATTAGTTTGGCGGTTGTGTATTCAGAGGTAGGATTTAAAGGGATGGGGGAGATTTCAACAAAGTCTGCACCAATGATTTTTTTCTTTTTTGAAAGTTTCCTCAGCAAAGAGGTCATCTTCTCCCAAGTCATTCCGCCTGGCTCTGGAGTTCCAACACCGGGAACTATAGAAGGATCAAAGACATCCATGTCTATTGAAAGATAAACATCTTCATTCAGAGAATCTAACATATCATTTTCCCATCCTTCTTTTAATATATCAGACATTTCAAACAGCCTGTAGTTTGTGTTTTCCCTTATGAATTTTCTTTCCTCAAGAGAGATTGCCCTTATCCCCAAGCCAGTTATTTCAACACCTATTTCTAAAATTCTTCTCATCACGCAGCTATGACTGAACTTTGTGCCTTCGTAGATATCTCTTATGTCAGGATGGGCATCCAGCTGAAGAACAGAAAACTTATTCTCTCTTTTTTTTAACAATGCTTTAACTATTGGATATGAAATTGTATGTTCACCGCCCAAAAAAATAATGAATCTATCGCTGGAGATTATTTCTTCTGCAGCTTCTTCAATAATTTTTAAAGATGCTTCAATCGAAAGAGAAAGCTCCACTGGCTCAAGAGTGTGAATACCAAGCTTATATGGTTCCCACCCCATTTCCTCTTCATAATATTCAAGAAAGTTCGATGCTTCTATGATTTTCATCGGAGCTAATTTTGTTCCTCTTATGAAAGAAGTTGATGTCTCGTAAGGAACGGGAAGGATTAATATTCTGGAGAAATCTTTTTCGGATTCCTTTCCCCTGATTCCTAAGAAATTTAAAGGATCTGCTCTTCGGTAATTCATGTCAGAAATTATATCACATTATTATTAATGAACAAAATTGGGATCAGGTCTTGAAATATTAAGAGAGAATGTATTCTAGACATACAAGATAAGCAGGAAGGGTGGCGGAGAAACCGAAGGTTCCTGAAAACCGTCACGAATGCGGAGGGGGCATGGTCCTCTCACTTATTTTAAATTATGAGTGAAATTAAAACCAATAGAAGATAATGTTTTTTGAATTATGTATAAGTTATATATTCTTTCCCTTTTTAATAAGTGAGGGGGAGCGAAGCATGAGTGCTCCCCCACTAACTGTATTTATTCCAAAAAAATTAAGTGATTGAAGTAGAGATATTATGAATTCCTTAATTTATAGCAAACGCATAAAATATTGTTACATGTAGGGCAAGGCTTTAGCCTTGCATTAAGCAACCTTAAAGGGTTGCCCTACAATTTATTCAATGCGTTTGTATTAGGTAAAAATAAGTTAGTGCGGGACTGGGGAAAATACAGCGTGTTTTCGAAGCCACCTTTTCTGATCACTCTGAAACTTCTAAGCAAGGGGAATAGTTGATCTCCTTTCTCTTTACTGTTTTCTTTTTTTTATATATATTTGGAGTCGGGAGGAATACATGAAGGAAAGAGAAATATCGAGACGAAGATTTCTTGAGTTAGCAGGGATAAGCTCGACTGGAATTTTTTTCCTTAAATTTCCTGTAGAGAGGTTATTCAGTCAGGAGGTAAAAATGCAAGATATTCGATTTGAAGACCATTTCGAAATCGATAAAGACACAATAAGGAAACTTCTTGATTTGGGACTTTCAAAAGGAGCTGATTTCTCAGAACTCTATATGGAATACACGATCAATGAAAATATTTTCTGGGAGGATCAGATTCTCAAAGATGCATCAAAAGGAATCTCACGGGGAATTGGAATAAGGGTAATCAAGGAAGATTCTTTTGGGTACGCTTTTTCTGATGATATAAGCTTTGAGAGCTTAAAAAATTGCGCTCTTACAGCAGCAGAGATTGCCTCAGGTTCAGCAAAGGTAAAGTCAGCTGATTTATCCCCTAAAAGATTTAAAAACCTTTATCCCGTTAAAGAGCTTTTCACTAAAAAGCCAGTTCCCTCAAAGATTGATCTTTTAAAAAGAGCTGATGATAGAGCAAGAAAATATGACCCTTGCATCAATAAAGTTTCAGCTTCTTTCATGCAAACTTTAAAATTTATTACCATTGTCAATTCAGAAGGACTGTATGTAACTGATGCTCAGCCTTTAATAAGGTTTGGTATCTCAACTGTTGCGGAAAAAAATGGAAAGAAGCAAAGAGGTTCAAGGTCAGGAGGAGGAAGGATTGGGATGGAATATTTTATTGAAAATCCCCCTGAAAAATTAGCAAAAGAGGCTTCAGAGCAGGCTGTTAAATTTTTAGATGCGAAGGATTCTCCAGCTGGAAAGTTTCCTGTGGTTTTAGCACCTGGCTGGAGTGGGATTTTGCTCCATGAAGCAGTAGGGCATGGCCTTGAGGCAGATTTTAACCGTAAAAAGGAATCAAACTATTCTGATCGAATTGGAGATAAAGTGGCGAGTGAGCTATGCACAGTGATAGATGATGGAACAATCATGAATCAGAGAGGGTCTATAAATTGTGATGATGAGGGAAATAAAAGTAATAAAACTGTTCTGATAGAGAATGGAATCCTTAAAGGTTACATGCATGACAGAATTTCTTCCAAATATTTTAAGGTCAATCCCACTGGAAATGGAAGAAGGGAGAGTTATAAGCAATTTCCGATTCCAAGAATGACAAACACTTATCTTCTTGCGGGAAAAAGCTCTTCGGAAGAGATAATATCATCTGTTGATTATGGAATTTATACAAGAAATTTCAGCGGAGGTCAGGTAAACATTTCAAATGGAGATTTTGTTTTTTCTGCTGTTGAATCATATTTAATTGAAAAAGGAAAAATAACAGCTCCCTTAAAGGGAGTTACGCTAATCGGAAATGGACCTGATGTGTTAACAAGAGTGAAGATGGTTGGGAATGATTTTCTGCTCTCAGATGGGGTATGGACCTGTGGAAAAAATGGGCAATCAGTTCCCGTTGGAGTTGGCTTACCCACTGTAAAAATTTCAGAGATTACAGTGGGCGGAACAAAAGTGTGAGGGAGAACAAAAGTATAAAGAGTGTAGGGCAAAGCTTTAGCTTTGCATATTTTAGAGGAGAAGAAAATGGACTTAAAGAAACTTGAACAAATTACTAAATATGTTGTAGACCTCGCCAAAAAAAAGGGTGCTGATGAAGCTGATTCAATTATAAGAGAATCTAAAGAATTCAATGTTATAGTCCGACTGGGAAAAATTGAATCCTTGAAAGAGGCTGTATCAAAATCCCTTGGCTTAAGGGTTATTAAAGATAAAAGAACTGCAATTGTTTACACTTCTGACCTTGAAGAGAAATCTTTGAAAAAGCTTGTTTCGGATGGGATTGAACTTGTAAAGTATTCTGACAGAGATGAATTTTCTACACTTCCAGATAAGAGCGAGCTCGGAATTGCAAAAGGGGATTTGAAAAATTTCGACAGTAATGTCGAAAAAATTTCTTCTGAAAAGAAAATCTCTATGGCAAAGGAAGCAGAGGAAGCAAGCTTTGCTTTTGATAAGAGAATCACAAATTCAGGAGGGTCTTCATTTTCTACCGCTATATCAGGAATGGCTCTTTCTAATTCTCAAGGGTTTAGTGGCTCATTTTCATCGACTGGAAGTTCTCTTTCAGTTTCGATGATTGCAGATGATTTAGAATCAGAAGTTAAGGGTAAAAAACAGAGAGGATGGTGGTATACATCAAATCCATTCTTCGATAAACTTGAAAAGCCCCAGGATGTGGGTAAAAAAGCTGCAAAGAGAACCATAATGTTTTTAGGTGCAAGAAAAGTAAAAACAAGGCAGGCTCCTGTTCTTTTTGATCAGTTTATAGCTTCGAATCTTTTATCTTTTCTTTCCTCCCTTGTTTCTGGAGAGAGCATATATCGGAAAATGAGCATCTTTGTAGATAAGCTGGGAAAGAAAGTTGGCTCTGAATTTCTTAATGTAGTCGATGATGGATTGATGTCCAGAGGATTTAATTCAAGGCCTTTTGATGGCGAAGGTGTTGTATCAAGAAAAAATGTAATTTTTGAAAATGGTGTTTTAAAAACATATCTTCTTAATACCTATTCAGCAAAAAAGCTTGGATTGAAAACCACTGGGAATGCCTCAAGGTCAATCGCAGGAAGGCCTGGGGTTGGAATTTCCAACTTTTATCTTATAAACGGAAATATATCTGAAAAAGATTTGATTGGAGAAGTGAAAGATGGCCTTTATTTAATGGAGACCATGGGGGCTGGAGTTAATCCTGTAACAGGAGATTTTTCAGTTGGAGCATTGGGAATGTGGATTGAGAATGGAAAGATTTTATATCCTGTTTCAGAAATAACGATTGCATCGAACATCAATGGAATGTTGAACAACATATTGGGTCTTGGAGATAATCTTGAATTTAGAGGAGCATATGCTTCGCCTTCTTTGCTGATAGATAAAATAACTGTAAGTGGAAAGTAAGTTGGAAGCAACTTATGTTTCAGTAGTTGTTCCGGTTTTTAATGAGGAAAATAACCTTGAGATTTTACATAGAGAGCTTTCAGAGGCTTTAAAGAACCTTGATAAAAAATACGAAATAATTTTTGTCGATGATGGAAGCGTGGATAATTCCTTTCAGGTCTTAAAGAAGATAAAGGAAAGCGATAAGAGTGTAAAAATAATAAAGCTGAGGAGAAATTTCGGACAGACCTCTGCACTCTCCGCTGGTTTTGACCATTCGAAAGGCGAAATTATTATCTCTGTTGATGCAGACCTTCAAAATGTTCCCTCTGACATTCCATCTTTAATATCAAAGCTTGAGGAGGGATATGACATTGTCAATGGCTGGAGGTGGAAAAGGAAAGATCGATTCCTGACAAGGAAAATTCCATCTGCTGTGGCAAACTGGCTCATCTCCTTTATCACTGGAATTAAACTACATGATTATGGGTGCACTCTAAAAGCATACAGAAAAGAGGTTTTAAAAAATGTGAGACTCTACGGAGAGATGCACCGATTCATACCTGCTGTGGCAAGCTGGATGGGAATAAAAGTGGCAGAGGTAAAGGTTAATCACAGGCAAAGAAAGTATGGAAAATCAAAATACGGTATTTCAAGGACGATAAGAGTAATTTTAGATCTTATCACAGTAAAATTTTTAATAAGTTATTCCACAAGACCTCTACAGATTTTCGGTCTCTTTGGCTTCATCAGTTTTTTTGTAGGGTTTATTTTAGGTTTATATCTTTCATATGAAAAAATAATATTGAGAGAGGCGATCGGAGGAAGGCCCCTCCTTTTACTCGCAGTACTTTTGATGTTTCTCGGAGCCCAGTTTATAACACTGGGACTTTTAGCTGAAATGCTTTCAAGAACATACCATGAGGCTGTCGAGAAAAAAATATATGTGATTAAAGAGATTCTCGATGAAGATGAAAAATGAAAATTTTAATGATAGCTCCAGAGCCTTTTTTTCAGCCGCGAGGGACCCCTCTATCTGAATATTTCAGGATAAAAGCCTTAATCGACTTAGGACATCTCATAGACCTTGTTACATACCCTGTAGGTGACGATGTAGATTTTGAAAATTTAAAAATTATCCGCATCTCGAAAGTACCATTTATTAAAGAAATAAAAATTGGGCCATCCTTTCAAAAAATTCCGTTAGATTTATTGATATTTTTGAAAACTTTCTCTCTACTTTTAAAGAAAAAATATGACATAATTTTTTCCCATGAGGAGGGTTCATTCATCGGTGTATTTTTTTCAAAAATTTTTCGAATTCCCCATCTCTATGACATGCATTCATCCCTTCCCCAGCAGCTAAGAAACTTTAAATTTACAAACTCGGTTTTGATTTATAAAATTTTTGTAGCCCTTGAGAGGTGGGTTTTAAAGAATTCGAAATCAGTGATTGTGATTTGCAAGGATCTGGAAAACAGAGTTAAAGAAATTGTAGAAAAAGAAAAAATATTTTTGATTGAAAATTTTCTTGATTTTACTCCTGAAGATTTGCCAGAAGAAAAAGCAGAGAAGATTAGAGGGGAGCTAAACTTAAAAAATAAAAAAATAATACTTTATGCTGGCACTTTTGAGCCATACCAGGGTCTTCATCTTCTGATTGGCTCATTAAAAAAAATTGAAGAGAAGGATGAGAAAGTTTATAGGGATCTGATTTTGGTTCTGATCGGAGGAAAAGATTCCCAGATAAAAGAGCTTAAAAATTATGCAAGAAAAGCTGGAGTTGAAGATAAAGTTATTTTTTTAGGTGAAAAAAAACCTGATGAGATACCATTTTTTATAAAAATTTCAGATTGCCTTTTATCTCCGAGAATTTCAGGCACAAACACGCCCTTAAAAATTTATTCATATCTTAAAAGTGGAAAGCCAGTCGTTGCCACAAATCTCTGGACTCATACTCAGGTGATAAATGATGATATAGCGATACTCGTAGACCCTGACCCAGATAGTGTCTCTGATGGGATACTCAAAGCATTAAACACGGAAATTGGTCCTCTTGTAGGTAAGAAGGCAAAGGAGTATGCCCTTCTTCACTTCACCTACACCAATTATCTTAAAATGCTCAGATCTTCGTTATTCATTATTTAATCCCGAATTACGCAAGGATATTATGTAAACCTTCGTTAATTCGTCATTCCCGCGAAGGCGGGAATCCAGAAATAAGTGATAATAAACCCTGGATTCCTGCTGGAGTTTACCCTCATGAAAATGGGGGCAGGAATGACATTAAAGGAAATCTTGCGTAATTTGGTTTAATGTAATGATTAATATCGATGATTAGGATTTGAGCAAAAAATGCAAAAAATGAGACCTGACCCCAATTTTTTTGCATTTTTTTACTTTAAGAGGTCAACTATCCCCTCCGCTCAGAGGTTATCTCTAATTATAATTTAAGGGTGATCAGGAAGGGTAACTCCGAAAACACGCTGTATTTTCCCCAGCGAGGAAAATCACAGCTCGGCACTCATGCTCCGCTCTTCTCCTGAGTATTCACTCAGGAGAAACCATGCCCACTCCGCATTCGTGACGGTTTTCTCCGCCACCCTTCCCGCTCAGAGAAATATTAAGTTAATTTCTTCTACCACAAAACTTTGCGTACTTATAAAAAATAATTTGAAATTAGGGATTTAAGTAATTTATAATAAAATTAAATGACAATGATAAAAAAATGTCCCCAATGTTCAGCATTAAATCCTCCTGATTCAAATTTTTGTAGAAGCTGTGGAAGTTATCTTGAGGCAACTCAGGTTATCCCTGAAACAAAAGCACTCGAAGAGGCCCAGAAAGAAAAAGCAATAACTGATGAATTCTTTTTGGGAAAAAGATACCAGATTTTAAGTCTTTTAGGTGTTGGTGGGATGGGAAAAGTTTATAAGGCAAAAGACCTTGAACTTGATGAAATTGTGGCGTTAAAAGTGCTTCATCCTGAGTTCAGCACAGATGAGAAGATCATTTCTTACTTTAAAAGAGAAATTAAACTAGCTAGAAAAATCAAGCATAAGAATGTAACAAGGATTTTTGATTTACAGGAATATGAGGAGAAAAGGTTCATTTCGATGGAATACATTGAGGGAGAGAATCTGAAGAATATCATCAAGGGAAAAGGTCCATTAAAATTAGAAGAAGGAATCGAAATAATAAAACAAGTGTGTGAGGCTTTAAAAGCCTCCCATGATATGGGAGTGATCCACAGGGATATCTCATCGAAAAACATAATGATCGATAAAGATAAAAATGTTTACATCATGGATTTCGGAATTGCACGCTCAGCAGCCATTACTGGTGACCCTTCGCTTACAACAAGTGGAGTCATCGGGACCCCGCATTACATGGCTCCAGAACAGCTCAGGGGAGAGGTAGCAGACAGAAGAACTGATATATATTCCCTTGGAATAGTTATGTATGAGATATTTACCGGTACCCTTCCTTTTCCTGGAACAACTCCAATAACAGTGGCTCTGATGCATCTTAATGAGAAGCCTCCTTCACCGGAGAAGATAAATAGAAAAATCCCCCCTGAAATATCGAATGTTATTTTAAAATGTCTTGAAAAGGATAGAGAGAAAAGATTCCAGAGTGTTGATGAAATATTGAGTGAAATTGAGAAAAGAGAAGAATTTATGCCAACCCAGTATATCTCGATTCCTGTAAAGAAACCTCCTTTATTTATCAAAAAAATAAAACCCATATATTATGCAATTGGTGGCGTTGCATTATTTTTTCTGATAGGAACATTTTTATTGATAAAAGGACCTCCTTCTAAAAAGGAGGTAACTCAACTTCCTCAAGTCTTACCAGAGAAAAAATTAGAAATGGCTCAAAAAATTCCTGCTGAAGAAGAAATGCTTAAACAGATGGAGAAGAGGCCAGGCGAGGAAAAAGAAATCGTTAAAAAAGAAGAGAAGGACCTGATCATAGAGAAAAAAGAAGCTATAACTCCAGTCTCTGAAAAAAAAGAGGAACCAAAGAAAAAAGTAGAGAGCATGGTAAAAAAAGAGGAAATGACGCCAGTAAAAGAGCCACCCAAAAAGATTCCAACACAACCAAAAAAAGAAGAGAGGAAAGCAGAGGTTATTAAGTTTGATCAGAAAAAAGAGGAAAAGATTCCTCCAGAAAAAAAAGAAGAACCTGCGGTAGAGCCAAAGGTTGAAGAGGGGATGGAGGAAAAGAAAAAACTTGAGGAAAAAGGGATACAGGTCGGAGAGGAAGTGGGGTATAATTTATTAGATAAAAAGCCTCAGATTATAAAAGATGCATTACCTAAATATCCAGAGTTTATGAAAAGATCTGGGATGAAAGGCGAGGTGAGAATTATTGTTCTTATTTCTGAAAATGGAGATGTTATAAACTGGAAAATTTTATATGTGAACCCGAAAAACTTAGGGCTTGAGGAATCTGTTGTAGAAGCAGTAAAGAAGTTTAAATTCTCTCCCCCTGAAAAAGATAATGTTCGTGTAAAAACCTGGATGCTCCTCCCTCCATTTATATTTAAATGAGACCTCTGAAAAAGTCCATCTGCTGCGTTGCAGCCTCAGCTTTATCGCTCCAACGTACAGAAAGTACGCCTCCGCTCAAAGCTTCATTGCGCCTTGCATCTGGAGCTTTTTAAGAGGTCTCTTATGCAAAAAAATTGGGGTCAGGTCTCATTTTTTGCATTTTTATTTCTTCCATAAAAAGGGGAGAGCTCATTTTTTATTTTCATACAAGTTTCAAAGTTTTCATGTCTAAGTTCATAAGTGTATTCATAGCTGGTATTTTTAATATTTGATTTTACATTTGGCATCTTTAATCATTTTATTGAAAAAAATTCGGATAGAGAGTCTGTCTCCCTGTTTTTTTATTTCTTGAAGAATTTGAATAATAGATTCAGGAGAATTGTAAGGAGAATGCTTATCAATATACTCGTTGCTAAAGGAAAATAGAAGGTGAAATTCCCTTTTTTAATCAGTATATCTCCTGGAAGCTTGCCGATAAACTTAAATTTTTCAAAATACCTGAAAAATAACCCAAGAATAATTATAAAAAAGCCAAACAAAAGTAACAAATTTGAAATTAGTTTCATCTTTTTTTCTGTTTCAGCTCGACCAGAACTCCGCTGAAGTTCGATGGCCGGAAGAATGCCACTTCTGAATCATCCGCACCTTTTCTGCTTGCTTCAATCTTTTCAAACCCTGCCTCACAGATTTTTTTCACTGATCCTTCAAGGTCATCGACTTCAAAACAGATATGATGTAATCCTTCTCCTCTTTTTTCTAAAAATTTATGAACAGGAGAATTCTCATCAAGAGGAGATGTCAGTTCAAGGCCATTTTCAAAGAATGCAACCTCAACTTTCTGACTTAAAACTTTCTCCACTTTGAGCAATTTTAAGCCAAGCACATCCCTCCACTTCGGAATTTCACTTCCTAAATTTTTTACAGCTATAGAGATGTGGTCGATTCTTTTAATCATAATTCTTTACCCTTTATTTAGAATTTTTTCAGCGATTGAAAAAGGATCTAATTCCCGCTTATAGATTTTTTCCACATATTCATCAAATTCCTTTTCTGAAAGGTTTTGTGTCAATTTCCTGAAACTTTCCTCTTTTATTATATCCTCGAGCATCCATCTGAGGAATCTTTTTCTTTTCTCTTCAGCTTTTCTTGATTGTTTTATTTTTTGAAGAAGGGAAAGCGTTTTTTCCATAAGCTCTTTCACACCTTCTTCCTTTATTGCAACTGTCTTTACAACCTCTGGAACCTCTCCTTTTCCTCCGATCGAGAGCGTCGCTATAAGTTGTGATTCCATCCTTGTTGAGTCAGGATGGTCAGCTTTGTTCAGCACAAATATATCTCCAATTTCCATAATCCCTGCTTTAAATGTCTGAATTTCATCTCCTTCGCCAGGTGTGAGAACAACTATAACAAGATCTGATAGTTTTACAATTTCAACTTCATCCTGACCGACTCCAACAGTTTCAACGATTATAAAGTCTTTTCCTGAGGCATCAAAAATGCTTATCACCTCTCCTGTTGATTTTGCGATTCCTCCTAAATGTCCTCTTGTTGCCATGCTCCTTATGAATACACCATCATCTGTGCTGTGCCTCATCATTCTTATTCTATCGCCGAGGATAGCTCCTCCTGTAAAAGGAGAAGTGGGGTCGATTGCAATTACTGCAGCGCTTTTATTAATTTTTCTTAAATATGCCAGTATACAATCAACGAGGGTGCTTTTTCCTGTGCCAGGTGCTCCTGTTATTCCAATTGTAGAAGCCTTTCCTGTGTTTGGAAATATTTCTTTTAAAAGATTGAGGTATCCATCCTCATTATTTTCAACCATCGAGATGGCTTTTGCCAGAGCTCTGGGGTTACCTTTTATTATCTCTTCCTTCAAATTCATTTTTCTGAAAGCAATTGTCTTGCTATGATCAGTTTTTGAATCTCTGTTGTTCCTTCACCGATTGTGCATAGCTTGGAATCTCTGTAATATTTCTCCACTGGAAATTCTTTTGTGAAACCATACCCACCATAAATCTGAACTGCAAGGGATGAAGCCTTCACTGCTAATTCACCTGCAAAATATTTTGCCATCGAGGATTCTTTTATCGGCTCTTTTCCCAGATCTTTGATGTATGCAGACTTATAAGTTAAAAGTCTTGCTGCATCGAGTTCTGTTGCCATATCAACTATCATCCACTGAATCGCCTGGAAATTCGAAATGGGCTCTCCGAATTGAATTCTTTCTTTTGCATATTTCATGCTTGCCTCTAATGAAGCTGCAGCAATTCCCAGGGAGAAGGCAGCGATTGAGATTCTTCCCCCATCCAGGACACTCATCACATCGTAAAATCCTCTTCCTTCTTCACCAAGGAGATTTTCTTTTGGGACTTTTACATCCTCAAAAATCAGCTCAGCTGTGTCAGAAGCCCTTACTCCAAGCTTATTCTCTTTTTTGCCTATTTTGAACCCTTCCATTCCTTTCTCTAAAATGAACGAAGAGATTCCCTTTCTCCCTTTTGTTTTATCAGTTACAGCAATCACAACATATATGTCTGAGACAGAGCCATTTGTGCAGAAAACTTTGTTTCCATTCAGTATATAATAATCTCCCTTTTTCTCAGCAGAGGTTCTAATCGAAGCCACATCAGAGCCTGCCATTGGCTCTGTCAATCCCCATGCGCCTAAAGTTTCACCTACAGCTAATCTTGAAAGATATTTTTTCTTCTGAGTTTCATTACCAAACTGGTATATATGGTTGGCGCAGAGGGAATTATGAGCTGCAACAGTTAACCCTACAGATGCATCAACTTTTGAGAGCTCCTCAAGGATAATGACATAATCGATGTAAGAATATCCAGCACCGTTATATTCAGGAGGAAAGAGTATTCCTAAAAGGCCCATCTCTCCAAGTTTTTTTACTACTTCAGAATCAAGCTCTCCTTTTTCATCCATCTCTCGGACTCTCGGTCCGATTTCTTTTTCCGAAAAATTCCTGATTGTATCCCTTAACATCATTTGCTCTTCAGTTAATGAAAAATCCATTATTATTACTCCTTATTTTAAATATTATTAAATTTTTCAGATCTCAAAGATTTTCCCCTTCATCCAAAGTAATTTCTCTTCCAATCTTTTGTTGGACTTGTTTTATTAGTTTTTTTAATTGATGGACAGAAAATTCATCATTATTTGGAATTGTTTGTTTGTATGAACCATAAAGCATAAATTCATGTCTTCCGCCAGTTTCAGGATCTTTAAATCCTAATTTTTTTAATTTTTGAATGAATATCCTTCTTTTGCATGGAGTCCATCTACTCATTAACTGTTGCTCTTTTTGGATTTAAATCAATATTATCTATTACAGGTATTTCATGGCCATGTCGAAGACCGATAATTATCCAGCCCTCAAGCACTGATTTTAATTCTTTTTGGCATTCGAAAAGAGTTTTTCCGAAAGCTATTGTGCCTGGGCAATCTAAGATTTCTCCACAATAAGTCCCATCTTCCAATTTTTCATACACAGCCCTTTCCATTGCTTTTTCAATGTATTCTAAAATCATTATAACCTCTCAAGCTAAAATATCATACAAGGTAATGGATTTCAATAATAAAAACAAAAAAAGAATGAAAAGAAAGGAATGATGTGCTAAAATTTATTACATGATGAAAGCAATTGTTCTTTTTTCAGGAGGAATTGATTCAACAACATCGCTTTACTGGGCATCCAATAAATATAATGAAATTTTTCCTATTACTTTTGACTATTCCCAGACCCACCAGATTGAAATTGAAATGGCAAAAAAAATAGTAGAGAGGCTTAATTTAACTCACAAAATTTTTAAAATTGACTTAACTCAGATTGGAGCCTCAGCTCTTACTAATAAGAATATACAGATTCCGGAGATAAAAAATCTTTCTGAAATCGGAGATGGAATTCCTGCCACATATGTTCCTTTCAGAAACGGAATTTTTCTCTCGGTTGCTGCAGCTTACGGAGAATCGATAAATGTTTTTGAAATAGTGTGCGGGTTTAATGTGATTGATTCTCCAAATTACCCTGATACGAGAGAAGAGTTTTTGAAATCGATGGAAGCCGTGTTAAATATCGGAACATCTTCCTCGGCTAAAAATAAGAAATTCTCTTTAGTAGCTCCATTTTTAAAGCTCAAAAAATCCGAACTTATAAAATTGGGCCTTGATCTTGGAGCTGATTATTCTTATTCAATTTCTTGTTACAGAGGAAGCGAAATCCCCTGTTTTTCCTGCTCCTCATGTATATTAAGGGAAACCGCCTGGAAAGATATTGGACAGGAAGACCATCTGATCACAAGACTGAAAAAAGAAGGAAAATTAAAGAGCCCCCTTTAATCTTGATTAAAGGGTAGCCCAATTTTATTTAGTTCTGCTGAAAAAAGAAGGAAAATTCAAGGTATTCCCTTAACATTTGTGTGTATTAATATCCAAATATGTGTAATATTATAGTTGACAACTGTGGGGCTCAATATTAATTCAAAAATTTCAAAATCTTTATTGTCCATGCCCCTATCCCATTTTCATCTGTAGGGCAAGGCTTCAGCCTTGCATAATTTCATTAAATAATGCAAAGCTAAAGCTTTGCCCTACATTTATTATTTGAATTAGATCTACATTTTCATCTCATACATTTGTTGTAGGGCAAGGCTTCAGCCTTGCATATTTTAAAAAAAATATTGTATGTTAATAAAATGAAAGAGATTGGAAAGGATATAAAATACAAAAAACGCGTTCGCCTTAAAGATTTCAATTATAAAGGTTACAATAGGTATTTTGTAACCATATGTACAAATAATAATAAAAATCTATTTATTAACAAGGATTTAATTGATTGGCTAATATCTGAATTAAAGGAAATTTCAAATAAACATCATTTTAACATTTGGGCTTATTGTTTTATGCCTGACCATTTACATTTGTTAACTGAAGGGAATGATGAGGAAGCAGATATGAGAAAATTTATAGCTGCTTTCAAACAAAAAACTGGCTTCCTGTATAAGAAGAAATTTAATAATCAATTATGGGAAATAAATTATTACGAACATGTGTTAAGAAAAGAAGAGACCATCAAAGAAGTTGCATTTTATATATTTAACAACCCGTTGAGGAAAGGAATCGTTAAAAATTATCAAGAATATCCTTATTCAGGTTCTTTTATGTTTGATATTAATGATTATTAAGTAAAAATTTATATTTTCAAATGATGGAGAGGAAATGCCCTGGATATTAAAAGTTAGAGATAAGTTTTCAGCAGCTCATTATTTAAAAAATTATAAGGGAAAATGTGAAAAAGTCCACGGTCATACATTTGAAGTTGAGGTTCAAATCGAAGTGGATAGATTAAACGAAACTGGTATCGGCTATGATTTTATCCAGATAAAGAACTCTCTCTCCGAGCTCCTTCCTGACCATTCTTTTTTGAACGAAGTTTTCGATTTCAATCCGTCTGCTGAGAATCTTTCCAGATATTTTTACCATGAGATGAAAAAGCTCTATCCTGTGAAAAAAGTTATCGTATGGGAATCCGATACTTCCTCTGCAGAATATTATGAATAGGGAGAGCCAATCTCATGAATAGATAATTATAAGTAATGCTTAAAGTAAATGAAATTTTCTGGAGTGTTCAGGGTGAAGGGCTACGTTCAGGTGAGCCTTCGATATTTTTAAGACTTTCAGGATGCAATTTAAGGTGTTATTTTTGCGATACAAAATATGCATGGGAAGATGGGACTTTATTACCCGAAGCGGATATTATTAAAAGAATAAGAAAGCTTAAAGAAAAATACAAAACCTCTTGGGTGGTTATAACAGGAGGTGAACCTTTTTCTCAACATATTTCTTCCCTTTTAAAAAAGTTGAAACAAAAGAAGTATTTTATTCAAATTGAAACGAATGGAACTTTAGTTAATCAAAGTAGCCCAAATCTAAAATCATTACCTGAATCCCGTAAAAATATGAGTGTCAACGAAGATAAAATTTCTAAAAATTTATCTGTCTTTTCTTATTTAGATTGGATAACAATTTCTCCAAAGCCTCCTGAATATAGATTTAAAAAAGTATTTTCAAAGCTTACCAAAGAAGTTAAACTTATTGTAACGAAAGAGCTCAGCTTGGAGGTAATAAAGAAAATGAGGAATTCCTTTCCCCAAAAAACCCCCCTTATTTTACAGCCCCAGAGCAACCTCAAGTGGAGCCTGAAGAAGGCTCTGAAGCTCATCGAAGATGCGAGCAAGTCAGGGATCCGAAATGTGCACCTTGGGCTCCAGTTCCAAAAGATCTACTCAATTAAATAAATGTGAAGGGGTCATGTGAAGGGGAACATCCTATCGGAATTTTCAAATAAAGAAATTCTTTGATTGATTTTTTCTTCAAGGTCCACCATTAAGCTACCTCCCGGCAATAAACGGACAAATCATTCTCTATCTTCCACAGTAATTTA
>JBFLYD010000034.1 GCA_040756905.1 Acidobacteriota bacterium | reverse complement strand
AACTTTTTCAAATTCTGATTTCATCGAAAAAGTGGCCGGAATAAATCGGAATGGGTGGCCACTTTCAATCAGAATCAGTGGCCGGTTTGAATCGGAATCGATGGCCACTTTGGATCGGAATATACATTAAAGCTGGTGAAGTAAAAAGAGTTAGGTTTTTTGCAGATAAAAAAGGAGAATATCCATTCTATTGCTCTCTATGGTGCGGAGATTATCATATGCAGATGAGAGGCACCTTAGTTATAAAATAAGAAATTAAAAATGTTTTAAAAATAAATGGAGGACTGATAGGATGAAAAAATATTTAATTATTTTAACATTGGTTTCCATTGTGGTTATCACTTTAGCTGTAAAAATTATCTTTAACTCAACAAAAAGCCAGGAAAGCCAAACTCATTTCTTTGAACATCCAGCTATTGAAAATCCTGAAGTTGCGGGTAAAAGAGTGGTTGATAGAATAGAGCTTCTTGAGCCAAAGGAAGCATTTAATTTTAATCTAATAGATATGAATAATTCCCCCACTTCCCTTAAAGACTTCAGAGGAAAATTGGTTCTGATAGGTTTTATATACACAAACTGTCCTGATGTGTGTGGAATCCTCACATTGCACTTTCGCCGGATCCAAAAAGAGTTCAAGGATGTAATCGATAAAGATTTGACTCTGATTTTAATTACCACTGACCCGCAAAGGGATACGCCAGAGAGAATAGCTTATTATACTAAAGGCTATGAAGGAAGATGGCACTTTTTAACTGGAACTGAATCTCAATTGAAAGAAACATGGGACAATTATCGGGTTTTTGTAAAAACAAAACAGGATTCAGACCTTGTTTATCACAGTTATATGGTTGTTTTAATCGATAGACAAGGACTTATCAGATACAGGTATGTAGGACTTGTTGACCCGGAAGAAATCATTACCAAAGATATTAACTATCTATTAAAAGAAAGGAGGGGATAGAATGAAAAAAGAAATAATTAAGTTTTTCTCAGCCATATCAATTCTTATGCTGATAATTTCCTGTGCTCCAGAAAAAGAAATTTCGCAGGCAGAAGAGTTTGTTCCTGGAACAAAACGCTGGCCAGGACCATACAAAAGAATAGCAGAACCTTCGCTCCAACCTCTCAGTCCTCTTGGAAGTCCTGATGTAACTTTTACTATTAATACTTATACTTCTGAATTCAAGCCTAACTTAATTAAAGTCAAGCAAAATCAGGTTGTAAAACTAATCCTTAAAGGCACAGACGATGGGGATCTACCAAAAATCACAGGACTCAGAGAGTTTAGCGGCCATGGATTTCATGTCCTCGGACCTTATGACATCTGGATAACTGGCCTGAGGGCAAATGTGGTAAAAGAGATATCTTTTAAAGCAACAGTGTCAGGAGAATTTGATTTTGAATGTCCTGTTTTCTGCGGTGTTAATCATCCCTGGATGAGGGGAAAATTGATAGTAGAACCATTATGAAGAGCAAATTTCAATTAAATTTTTAAACAGGAGGAAAAATGAAAAAGTTTAGAATCTTTCTATTAATAATCATAATTGCTGTAATAGCATTTATTATTGGTCGGAGCTTTAAAAAACAAGAGGTAACAGCCAATCCTTACGAAAGAATATATCCAATGCCTCATCAGTACTGGCAGGAAAAAGATGAGTTCTATGTATTTGCCAGTGGTGGTCAGCAGGGAGGCATATATGTTTATACTATTCCAACAATGAAACTTCTTCAAGAGATTCCAATTTTTGAACCGACCGCCTCAACAGGCTGGACACTCTCAAACCCTGAAGTAAAAAAAATGCTTACCAATCCATGGACTGGAGAAGTTGCTGTGCAAGGTGATACCCACCATCCTGTCATCAGCAAGACAGATGGAATTTATGATGGAAGATGGCTTTTTATAAATGATAAGGTTTATGCAAGAGTAGCAAGAGTGGATCTATCAACATATAGAACAGCCCAGATAATCTGGGTTCCCAATGTCAGAGGCGGCATGCATGGTGCCCATATAAGCCCTGACTCAGGTTTACTCGTAGCCAACATTGAGTTAGAACAATATCCGAATAAAGAAATAATAGATTATCTTGCCGTACCAACAGATTTTATCAAAGGTCCTTATGTTTCATGTCTTGCAGGGATTGAAGTTTCAAAAGATGGAACAATGAAGAATGCCTGGCAGATCTGGGGCCCATGGCAGTTTGACATGGTAAGAGTTGGATGGGGAGTTATGGACGGATGGTTTGTAAACACTGCATATAATACCGAAAGATCAGTAAATGTTGTAGGGATGTTCCAGCGACCCGAAGATTATATATTCTTCTGGAATATAAATAGCATTAAAGAGGCTGTAAAAAATAAAAAATACATAACAACAAAAGAGGCACCTGATGTTCCGGTGATCTCATGGAAGGATGTTGAGGTATACGCTGTCCCATGTCCTTTAAATCCCCATGGTGTTGATGTATCACCAACAGGAAAATATGCAGTAGTAGGAGGAAAAGCAACAACTATCGTAAGGACATTTGATTTTGAAAAAGTAAAAAAAGCAATTTCAGATAAACGCTTCACTGGTGAGGAGTTTGGAGTAAAAATAATAGACAAGGAATCCGTATCTGTAGATATAGATGCAGGTCTTGGTCCCACTCATGTGGAGTTTGACAATAAAGGCTTTGCCTATGTAGGGTTTTTCGTGGATTCAGATGTTAAAAAAATAACCCTTGGTCCACCTTACTCTGATAAGCATAAGATGGAACCCTGGCAGGTTGTTGAAACAATTCCCTGCCATTATTCAGTTGGACATCTTCTGGTTCCTGGTGGAGATATGGCAACTCCCTATGGAAAATACCTCATCATCATGAATAAGTTAACAAAAGATACCTTTGTTCCTCACGGACCCCTATTTACAGAAAATCACGAATTATTCAATGTAGATTCGAATCCTGCAAGATTAATCGACCAGATGCCCCTTCCTCCTGAAACTCATTATTCTCAGGCAATACCTGTAAGCCTTCTTAAGCCTAAGGTAAAAAAGGTTTATCAATTGCCTAAAGAGGTCGACAAACCTTCTGTACAATATGATTACGCTGCTAAAGAAGTTCGTGTAAAAATGACAGCTGTGAGGTCATTTTTCACTCCTGACTGGTTTACAGTGCCAAGCGGATGGAAAGTTAAGCTAAAAGTAACAAACATAGAACAGGCAATGGACATAAGCCATGGAATTTCCTTCACCGGACATGATGTGCTTGAGTCAATTGAACCTGGTGAAGCTAAGGAGTTAGTATTTTCCACAAAAAAACCCGGGGTTTTCTGGTACTACTGTTTATGGTTCTGTAGCGAACTGCATCTTGAAATGCGGGGAAGAATGATAGTTATACCTGAATCAGAATGGAATCCATCTAAAGAGTGGAAACCCCAGGCTTAAAAAATATAAATTTATAAGACAGTTTTTATTTATTTAAAAATTTTAAAATAAAATTGAAAACATCAGGGAGTTAGGTTAAAAAATGGGAAAAGAAATAAAAAAATTTAAATACTTAAAATTACATACTTTTCTGAGTGTGCTATTTGTCACCCTTCCAATCTTTCATGGTCTCTACGCTGCGTCTTCAGAGAGGGAGGAAAGTGCCAGGTTGATATCAGCAGGAGAAAAAGCTAAACCTTTTACAGGTAAAGATGTTAAAGGGGAATTTATAGATTTAACGAAGTATCTCGGGAAAAATTATATATATCTAAATTTTTTTACAACATGGTGTGGAAGATGCAACTGGGAAACAAAGGGAATCAATAAGATTTATTCAGAATATAAGGGTGAAGATGTGGTGTTTTTCAGGATAAATTTGATGGAAAAAGAAAAACTGGTGGCTGATTTTGCGAAAAAATACAACATACCTTTTTCTGTTATTCTTGATGAAGGCGGAAAAATAAGCAAATTTTACGGCATAAAATATGTTCCAGTGAATATAATTATCGACAAAAAAGGAATTGTTCAATTCGCAGGTGGACTTCTCTCAGAAGGTGACCTTCGCAGGAGACTAAAGGAAGTAATTAATCATGATAATATTGAACGGGAGGCTCGCCACAATCCCGTCCCTTCAGGGGCGGGTCAAGGCGAGCAATATTAATGAAAAAATACCTTGCCGTCGAAGAATCCCCGCCATTTATGGCGGGGTTCTTCAATAAATCAGAAACTTCTGCGATTCTAATACAAACGCACAAAATATTTTTATATGTAGGGCAAGGCTTTAGCCTTGCTTTGCTTCACCAAAGATGTCTATCTGCCTTTGGCACAGGCAGGGCTAAACCCCTGCCCTACAAGGGCTTTGACATAGGTTTGCGTAATTTGGGACAAATTAAGTATGAAGTTAGGCTCGATAAAATTTAAAAAAATTGCTGCGTTTATCGCAAGCGGATTTCTATTCTTCTCACTTTTTTTCCCATATCTATTTATTATATTTACTTCTCCTCAATATCCAGATAGAAGCCCTAAAATGTTTCTTTACACATATGGGATAAAGGGTGATGTGCAAGAATGGAAAGTGGTGGGAAGATACATCGGAATAAATGTTGAACCTAATCTTCCAGAGCTTGACCTTAAAATAATTGCAATAATTGTTGTAATTCTTGGAATGTTTACTTTCATATCAGCCTTTAGGAGTGGGAAGTGGAAGAAAATTGTAAGCATTTCCCTCATTGTAACCGGTATTTCACTCGCTCTCTGGGCCCAATACAGACTCTATCAAGCAGGACATAATTTAGACCCAAAAGCACCTTTAAGGAATGTTGCAAAGCCCTTTACTCCTCCTTTGATCGGAATGACAAAAATAAGCAAGATAAAAATCTATCATCTTCCCCATCTGGGTTCCATTTTATTTGTAACTTCCACAATTTTAACTTTCTATGCCTCTTCTGGTCAGTGGATTTTTTCATTTAAGAGGAAAACAGTAAAAAACGCGAGGAATAGATCATGAAAAAACCATTTTTCAACGCAATAATGATTTTTACAGTTATTCTAATTGCTGTAGGAGGATATTTCCTTATAGCACATCGTTTAAATATACCTCCTCCCTCAGCATCAATAGAAGGTAAAAAAAATCTGAATGTAGGATATACTGAAGAAAGTATTTCCGTTAACCCGATCTCTGAAGTATGGAAGAGTGCAGATTTTACAAAAATACACCTCTATCCTCAATCAGCCCGGATTCCCTATGGAAATTCAGAGAAAGAACTCCTGGTCAAGGCTTTATACAACGATAGAGAAATTGCATTCCTTTTAGAATTTTATGATGAAACAGAAGATAGGGGAGGTCCGGTTAATCCTGACGCCTGTGCCATATTATTTGTTCCAAATGATGGCCCTGCCACAGCACAGATGATGGGCTATGGGAGTAAGGCAAATGTCTGGCAGTGGCTTGCAGATAGAGATACAGAAAAATATCAAAAAGGTAATGAATCTATAAAAACAGTTCGTGAATTAATAGCTCATGGTCCTGGAACACAAACTCCTATGGAAAACCAGAACGTAGAAGGAAGAGGAATGCACAAAGATGGAAAGTGGGCAGTGGTCTTTAAAAGAGATCTAAAAAGCAACCAGGAAGGTGAATTTGAATTTAAACCTGGTACAGATAAAAACATAGCTTTTGCTGTTTGGGATGGAATAAAGATGGAAAGTTTTTCAAGAAAATCCATTTCAATTTTAAGAACCTTAACTCTGGAGGGAAAATGAAGAGGTTTTTTCCTATATTAACTTTTGCTTTATTAATATTATTCATGCCAATTTTCTTTGGCTCATATGTGTACGCCACAACCGGCAAAGAAAAAGTTATAGAGATAAAAGCAAAAAAATTCTCCTATTCTCCGAACATTATCACAGTAAATAAAGGAGATTTAGTTGTTCTTAAACTCACGAGTGAGGATGTTACTCATGGGTTCTTTCTCGATGGATATGGAGTTGATTTTTTTGTTAACCCAGGCGAGACAAGAAGTACAATTTTTAGGGCAAACAAAACAGGCAGATTTTCTTTTCGATGTTCAGTTACCTGTGGTTCATTTCATCCTTACATGATTGGATATTTAAAAGTTCTACCGAATCGAAAGTTCCACGTAGGATTGCTAACGATATTTCTCCTTGGAATTGGCTCATTAATCATCACAAGAAAAAAGATAGGAAACCCTGAGAATAAACTCTTTAAATCAATACCTCTGAACTGGAAATTCGAACTGACAAACTATAAAGGAGTTCGTAATTTTCTCAAAAATCGCTGGTTTCCCTTTGTACCAATCCTTATAAACATTTTCATTTTCACAGTAATTCTCGTGGCCGGGTGGACCGGTGGAATAGGTGCTGGTAATTATAATTTTGGAATTATGATCGTATGGATTCTCTGGTGGGTTCTTCTTATGATAATCATGGTTCCTTTCTTTGGAAGAATCTGGTGCATGGTATGTCCTCTTCCTGTTTTTGGCGAATGGCTCCAGAGATTGAAAATCATAGGAGTGAGAAGAAAAAAGCTTTTTGGATTGAACAAGAGATGGCCCAATCGCCTTCGTAATCTATGGCCAACAAATATAATCTTTTTAGTGGCAACATTTTTTTCAGGTTTTTTTACTGTAATGCCCATCGCAAACTTTATTCTTTTAGGAATAATTATCATAGGAGCAATAGTTATTTCACTCATATACGAAAAAAGAACATTCTGTCTTTTTTTCTGCCCTGTGAGCGGGTTTCAGGGGCTTTATTCAAATTTTGGTTCAGTTGAGGTCAGGGTTAAAGACCCTGATATCTGTAAAAATCATACACCAAAAACATGCTATGTGGGCAATGAAAACGGCTATGGATGCCCATGGATGGAACTTCCCTATGATATGAATCGCAACACATACTGCGGCTTATGTATGGAATGTTTTAAGAGTTGTCCTTACGATAATATGGCTTTTAACCTCAGAACTCCTGCAAAGGATTTCTTCGTGGAGCGAAAACGAACAGATGATGTGTATAACAGACGGGGTTTGGATGAGGCATTCAAAAGTTTCATCATGGTTGGAGCTGTGATTATGTTCTACATAGCAATGCAGGGACCATGGGGATGGGTTAAGGATATAGTAAGAGCCCATAATTTTACAGGATATCTGGCTTATTTACCGATTTATTCATTGCTCTGCCTTGCGTTTATCCCTGGATTGTTTTTTATATTCTCCTATCTTTCAAAGAAAATGAGTGGAAATAAAGAGATATCTTTGAAAAAAGTTTTTGTAAATTTCTCCTACTGCCTCGTTCCGATTGGTATTGCAAGATGGATAGCATTCAGCCTTGGTGTTATTTTGCCAAACGGGAGCTATCTTCTCCATGTTGTATCTGACCCCTATGCGTTTGGATGGAACTTATTCAAAACGGCAAATTTTGCATGGACTCCTGTCCTCACCGGAACCATGTCTTATCTTCAAACAGGTATTTTAATTTTAGGATTGATATTTGCCCTGGAGTTTGGGCACAAACTTTCGAGGATAACATATTCCAATGAAAAAGAGGCAAAAAGAGGCTGGATTCCCATACTGATATTTTTAATAGGATTGAGCGTATTTTTCCACTGGCTATTCGGAGGATGATGAAAACTTTTAAAAAAGAAGTTCATTTAAAAAGCGAACAATATAAATAAGTTGTCATTTTTTTGTAGGGCAACCCTTTAGGGTTGCTTTTCGGAAGGATAAAGTCTTCCCTTCTGTATATTTATTTTTAGCTTTTACTAATGTATTTCTTTTATATTATATTATATGTAAATAAAAGGAAGGAATTTTAGAAATATTTAAAAAGGTAAAGGAAGTTGAAACTTAAATCCATAACCACAAAATTTATTTTTATAGGTATTCTGACTCTCACATTTATTGCCATCTATATAACTACAGGGTATATTTTTACACATCATATTGAAGGAGAAGCAAGGAAAATAAATCTTGCAGGCAGGGAGAGAATGCTCACATTGAGGATAACATTTCATTTACATCGCTTAACAGATCTTCCTTCACCCTGGGAGAAAGAATACACATAATAGGATACAGTGTGATTTCATCCTCAGATGCAGAGGAGGCTATTCTTAAGGCAAAAGTCCATAAAGATAAGATAGATTTACTAATCAGCGATGTTATCTTGCCAGAAAAAAAAGGTCCTGAATTGGCAGAGGAGATTAGACGAATACATTCTAAAATTAAAGTATTATATATCTCTGGATATGCTGATAATAGAATTTCTCTTTCTGAAATTTCTGAGGGCAAGGCATATTTTCTATCAAAGCCTTTTACTCCATCAGCTCTTGCAAGGAAGGTAAGGGAGGTTCTTGATATTTTCAATTAAAAACTTTGGAAAAAATAAACTATTTATGATAAAACAACCAGAAATACAAAAGTCGACAAAGGATAAATTATGGTATCAATAAAATAAAATCATGGGAGGTGAAGAAAAATGAAATTAAAGACAATCACAATCCCGATGCTATTAATATTATTAGCAGGATTATCTTATTGGGGATTTTCATATCCACCAGCTGTGGGAATCCTGGGGAAATCAAAGAACTGTCTTTCCTGTCATGTAAATAATGGTCCATGGAAGGATGATGGAAAAACTATTATCGACATCCTGGATAAAGATACAAATAAGTCCTTGAAACAACCCGATGGGAGTTTTTTGATTTCTGTAAAGAGAAATAAAATAAAAACAGTGCTCACATTAATAGGTTGCTTAAAGGAGGATAACATAGAAGCTCCTTACAGGAATGCATGGCTTTATGTAGACCCTAATACTATTGAAACAACCTCTCTCTCAAAGTTTTCTCCTGGTTGGGATGTAAATCTACCGATGGGGTGTAGAATTGTGGGTGATGAATTTGAAGGACTTGAAGGAGCAAAAGTTTCTGTTCTTCCAATGTCAATCAGACCCACTGATTCTGCCCAGGATTCAGAATTGATTTTACAGGTAATGCTTACAAAAGGAGAGTCTGTCAAGGCAAAGCCCGGGGAAGGAATGATGGGAAATTATTTTGAAAGAAAAGTTAGATTAAAAGTAATTGATTGAAGAAAAATTAAAATAAAGAATGACTCATCTTCGATAGATTGAAGAACTGTTGTATCTGACATAAAATATTCTTTTTATCAAAATTATGCGTATAATATGTTATAATTTTTTTATAAAAAATGAAAAAAGATTTATTTCCATTTTTTCTGAAAAAACATATTATATGGATACTGTTTTTGGTGTTTACAATTGTCTTTTGTCCTTTAAATGTTATTTCTGACGACAATATATATGAAATCCCTGTTTTTTCCAAGCCTCCAAGAATAGACGGAATTCTTGATAATCCTTTATGGGAAGAAGAAGCTTTAAAAATCGAAAATTTCACTCAGTTTATCCCAAAAGAAATGGGAACACCTTCCGAGAAAACAGTTGCATACCTTGGTTGTGATACAAAAAATCTTTACGTCGCATTTCGCTGTTTTGATTCCAATCCGATGAAAATCAGAGCCTCTGTTACAAACAGAGATAACATTCGACAGGATGACTGGGTTTCGATAACAATTGATACCTTTAATGAAAAAAGAAGAGCTTTTGGTTTCAATGTAAATCCTCTTGGAGTCCAATCTGATGGAATAAGAACAGAAGAAGGAGGGGGAAGAGGAAGCGGAGGAATGGGAGGAGGTCAAAGGGGAAGAGGAATGAGCGGTGATAGCTGGGATACTGTATTTTCAAGCGATGGTAAGATCAACCATGATGGTTACACAGTTGAGATTGCAATTCCTTTTAAAAGTCTCCGTTTTCCAAAAAAAGAGAACAAAATCTGGAGGGTTATCCTTACAAGAAATATATCGAGAAAAGGGGAGATTATCACATGGCCTGTGATGAAAAGATCTATAAGTGGAAGCCTTCCGCAGGCTGCTCAGATAAAACTGCCTTCAAAAATTGCCACTTCTAACAACATAGAGATAATTCCTGTAATAACAGGTCTCCAAAAAAACAAGGAAAAAATGAAGCCTGAAGAAGGTATTAATTTAAAGTATGGATTGACATCCAATCTAACCCTTGATTTTGCATATAATCCTGATTTTAGCCAGGTAGAAGCTGACGTTCCCCAGATTGAGTTAAATCAGAGGTATGCGTTATATTATCCAGAAAAAAGACCTTTTTTCCTCGAAGGAGAAGAAATATTTCAATCTCCTTTCGGTTTAATAGATCTAATCTATACAAGAAGAATTACAGATCCACTCTGGGGTGCAAAACTAACAGGGAAAGTTGGACCATTTACTTTAGGATACATCTCAGCAATGGATGAAAAATCAACTGAATCTTTATGGGAAATAAGCGATAGTAACAACACTGAAATTACTCAATTGAAAGCCCTGTTTAATATATTTAGGATGAAAGCTGATATTTTTAAAGAATCCTTTGTAGGGTTCACTCTCACTGATAAATATCTGTATGATCCCGTGGGAAATAAATTCAGTAGAGCTGGCGGAATAGATGGCCAGTTTAAATGGCAGGATAATTTCTATCTCACTTTTCAAGTTCTGGGTTCTCAAAAGAGACCCTCAGAGAACGAAAAAAGATTTTCTTCCGCTCAGTATTACAACTTTAAGTATGACTCAAGAAATTTTTATTCAAGCATTTATTATAAAAGCATCGCTCCTGATTTCGAGGCAGCATCAGGTTTTGTAAATAGAACTGATTTTAAAGAATGGGGAGGAATTTTTGAATACAATATCCTTCCCCAGAAAAAATTCCTCACAGCAATTACTCCTCAGATTCAGATTGCAAGATGGGAGGATTTTAAGGGGATTCCAATTGAAGAGAGGAACTCTTTCGAGTTAAGAATTCAGTTTACAGCAAATACGTTCTTTTCAACAGAATACTTTGACAGCATGGAAAGATTTGCAGATATCGATTTTAAAAAGAAAAGGTATGAAGCAAGGGCATTTTCAAATATTCTCTGGTGGCTAACTTTCTGGATAAACTATTCTCAAGGAGATACAATTAATTATGATGAGGAAAATCCTTTCCTCGGATGGGGCCAATCTTTTAATGCAAACATAACTCTAAGGCCTTCTGATAGATTAAACTTTTCAATAAACTATAACAAAAACACCTTATGGAAAGACAAAAATAGAAAAGAATTGATGTGGGATTATGATGTAATAAGAAACAGAATTACCTATCAATTAACCAAAGAGCTATCGATTAGAACGATAGTGGATTATGATCACTACTATAAAGAATTATTTGGAAATTTCTTATTGAGCTACATCTACAGACCAGGAACGGTTTTCTTCCTTGGCTTCGACAGCAATTATTTAGTTGAAGAGAATAATGGTTATTATAGGTTAAATCGAACGAATAAAGCTTTATTTGTAAAATTCTCCTACTGGATAAGGATATAATATTCTAATTCTTTTAAATATTTTAAAATAAAAATTTTTTTATCTATGTTCTTATTTAAATAGACTCGAGAGCCTGTTTTATTTTTGATATCCCAATTTTAATATCTTCTTCAGATGTTGCAAATGAAAATCTAATGTATCCCGGTTCTCCAAAAGATTCTCCTGGTAAGCAGATAACATTGGCTTTTTCTAAAAGATATTTTGATATTTCCTGAGTATTTTTAAATTTTCCATTCTCGATATAGTATTTAAAAGAAGGAAATGCATAGAAGGAACCTTCTGGAGTTTCAACTTCAACTCCTCTTATCTCTTTTAACAAAGAAATTATAAAATTTCTCCTTTTTTCATAAATATTTCTCATTTTTTCAACTTCATCCTGATTTCCTTTTAAAGCTTCTAAAGCTGCTTTCTGGGAGATGGATGTAGGATTTGAAGTAGAATGACTCTGGAGCTTATTCATTTCCTCTATTACTTCTTTTGATGCTAATGTGAACCCAATTCTCCACCCTGTCATGGCGTAGGATTTGGAAAGAGATTCAACAATTATAATTTTATCCCTCGCATCAGGATAAAGTTCGATTATAGATGGAAATTTTCTATTATCAAAGATAATATGTCTGTAACAATCATCCACAATAAGGTAAAAGCCCTTTTTAACAGCCTGTTCAGAAAGTTTTTTCAAGCTTTCTTCATCAATAATGCTTCCAGTTGGGTTGGAAGGATAATTTAATATGATTGCTTTTGTTTTTTTGTTTATCAATGGCAAAAAGCTATCTGCGTTAAAAACACTCTTTCCATTATCATCGATTATTCTGGCATACTTTGGAATCGATTCTGTAAACTTAACAAGCTCTGGATATGTAACCCAGAAAGGTTTCGGGACTATTACCTCATTTCCTTTTTCGAAAAGCACTAAAGCTATCAGGAAAAGAGAGAACTTACTTCCTGAAGTAACGATAATTTCATCTTTAGAGAATCCTACTCTCTGTTCAATAAAATATCTCTCGCATATAATCTCTTTTAACTCATCTATCCCGCTTACTGAAGTGTATTTTGTAAAATTCTTCTCAATGGCATCGATACCTGCTCTCTTTATGTTATCCGGAGTATTAAAATCAGGCTCGCCTGCTCCCAAATCAATTACCTTTATCCCCTTTGCCCTCATTTCATTTGCAACATTTAAAAATGCAAGCGTGGAAGAAACCTCAAGAGAGTTAACTCTTTTAGCAAATTTAAAATCCATATTATCTCTCCCTCAGTAATGAATACTATTATAAATTAAATAAAATAAATAATAAAATCAAGGAGATAGTTCATTTTCGATGATTTCAGCGATTATGTGAAGAATTAATATATGAAATTCCTGAATTCGAGGAGTTTCCCTTGAAGGAACATCGATCAAATATTCTGATATGGATTTAAGCTTACCTCCACCCTCTCCTGTTAAAGCAAGGGAGTGTAAACCCAGTTCTCTGGCTTTTTCCAGACCTCTTATTATATTAGAGGAAATTCCTGAGGTTGATATTCCTATTGCCCAATCTTCCTTTTCTCCAAGTGCTTCAATCTGTCTTGAAAAAATCTCTTCAAAAGATGAATCATTTCCAACCGATGTAAGAATCGATGTATCTGTCGTAAGGGCAATCGAAGGGATAGCCCTCCTTTTCTTTTTAAACTTATTGACAAGTTCTGCTGCAAAATGCTGGGAATCAGCAGCAGAGCCTCCGTTCCCAAAAATTAATATTTTTTTCCCATTTTTAAGCGATTGAGATATTTTCTCTCCAACATCGTACAATAAAATTTTTTTCTTATTGAAAAATTCCTCTGCTATTCTATTTCTTTCCGAAATTATTTTTTCTATCAAATCATCCATTTATTTTTCCTCCAATCCTTTTTTAATTTCATTTCTTACGACTTCAACAAGTTTATTCCTGTCCTCAATTGTATATCCATCTGTTGAAATTGGAGAATGAAATTTTACTCTTACAGTCCCCTTTCTTACTGAAAATTTCCCTTTGGGAATAATATCCTTTGACCCAACAATAGAAATTGGCACAATTGGAACATTACTCTTTATTGCAAGAACAAAGCCTCCCTTTTTAAAAGGCAAGAGATTTCCATCGATACTTCTTGTTCCTTCCGGAAATATCAAAAATGAACATTTCTCCTTTTTTATGATTTCCACTGCTTTTTCTATCGCTGATCTTGCTTTTACCCTGTTTTTTCTGTCAACAGGAATGAATCCCGCCAGTTTCATTCCTAGCCCGATTATAGGTATTTTAAATACTTCCTTTTTTGGAAAAACTCTAACAGGGATATCAATCAAGTAAAATCCAAGAGGACCATCAATAAAACTCTGGTGATTCGCCATAAATACATAAGGAGTTTTAAAATTTATATTCTCCTTTCCCAGCACTATCAATTTCATCCCGAGAATCGGTTTTGAAAGCCGTAGCCCAAATTTACCTAACCTAAAAAGCAAATCCTTAGCTCCTGTAATGTATGAAAATATAATTGCTGGAACCCCCAAAAAGATAACCAAAAAAGTGTACAACAAAATTAATATTAATGACCTCATTCCGATTAACCTCAGTTATTGAAGAACCCCGCCATTCCTGAATCAAGTTCAGGACAAGAAATGGCGGGGATTCTTCGACGGCAAGGTACTTCATCATTAATATTGCTCGCCTTCCGTTCAACAATTTCTGAATAAGCAAATTTATTATCAGAATAAAAAATTCCCTCTATTTCATTTATACAGATTATTTTACTTCCATCTCTGGATTTAATTATAACATCCCAAGTTAACTTTTTCTGATCAGCAAAATAGGACAATTCCCTGAAATTATTTAAATTGTCTTTTTCGAAAACAATAGCTTTTTCCCGAAAAAACAAAATTAGATTCTGATTCCCGGAATACAACTCGAGAAAATCTTTTAGCAAAACTGGAAAATTTTCATAAACCCATGTAGACTGATTTAAACCCTGATTCATGTTAAAAACTTCGATTCTTTTTTTATCATTACTCCAGATAAATATATTATCATTTTGAGTAAAAACTTTTGATGAATCAATTATTCTCTTAGAAAATTTTATATCATTTTCTTTAATTTCTGATATTAAATATAATTTTATTTTATCTCTGAATAAAAAATATTCTTCATCAAAGTAAATTGGGATAAATGGCTCATTTAAATCAGGAATCTCAATTAAGTCTTTGTCTTTTAAATACCCCTTCAGAATGAATTTTCCCTTTTTTACTAAAAATAAACTTCTTTCAGGGTTTCCGCTCTCATAAATTTTTATTTCATTGCCGGGGTTATCTACTCTGGCAATTATAAAATTTAACTCTCCTCTCCTTAATAAGGGAAATTCATCTGGGCGGATTGGGAAAGGTTGATTAAAGAGACTGCTCTGGCTAAAATTAAATTTTAAGATACTTTCTCCGTTGAAAAGTAAAAATTCATTCCCATTTTCAAATATCCATTTCAAATCTTTTTGAAAGTAAAAATTCTTTTCAGCTCCAACGCTAATAAAATTTATCTTTTCTTTCAATCCATCATTAACTTTTTGGATTTTCTCCTTAGGAGATTCTTTTGAGGGTATAACATTTCTAAAAAAATCTTTGTTGAGCAAAAAAAATAGCAAAGAGGATAAAACCAATATTGCTAAGATTAAAATTAAAAAAATAATCCTTCTATTTTTAATTCGTTTAACAGGAGCTGTTTTTTCTTTTTCATCCTCCACTGGAATTTCTTTCTCAATCTTTATAACTTCGACTGTAACATTATCAGGAGCTCCCCGGTCAAGACAAACTTGCACCATATTGTCAATAGCCTCCTCTGGATCGTAAAGAGTAACATTCTCAACGATCTCTTCTTCCGTTACCAAATTGCTTAACCCATCTGAACAGAGTAGAAATATATCTCCACCCTCAATCTGTAAATCTTTAATAATTTCTGGCTCGATTTCCTCCTTTACTCCCAGAGACATGTAAAGAACATTCTTTCGAGGGTGAAGCCTTGCTTCTTCTTTAGATATAACCCCTTCTCTTACCATCTTTCCAACAAGGGAATGGTCAGTTGTGAGCTGATGAATTTTGTTGTCTCTTATCAGATAGGCCCTGGAATCCCCTACATGACCCAAATATGCTTTATTTTCATTGAGAATCAAAACAGAAAGGGTTGTTCCCATCCCGACTTTTTCATCTCCTCTATTTCCCTCATAAAAAACAGCTTTATTTGCTTCATCGATAGATTTTTTAATGGAATCAACAAGACTGTTACTCTGTATTTCTGTACTGTATGATTCATAAAATTTTTCAACTGCAAGTTTACTGGCAATCTCTCCTGCTTTATGCCCTCCCATTCCATCCGCTACTATAAAAATCTGATGGGTTTCTGAAATTCTGTAAATGCCGAAATAATCCTCATTATTTTCCCGTATCAGACCTAAATCTGACTGTCCGTGGGATTCAATACGAAACATTGGCTTATTATTTATCATAAATTCTTCCCTTGTCAACCAAAATTTTCATCGTACAGCCCAAAACTTATTGAGGTCATGACTTCGTCAAAGTTCCCTTTTTTGTCATTCCTGCGGAAGCAGGAATCCAGAATTTGTTGATTAGACTGTATTCCCACTTTCGTGGGAATGACATGAGGGTATCTAAAGTGCGATTTTATGGACTTTGACGTTGCCTTGTATTGAGGTAAGCAGGTAAAGTTTTGTGATAAGAGAATTTAATTTAATTTTTATGGGCAGCAAGGGTGTCCAAGAAACCGAAGGTTCCTGAAAACCATCACGAATGCGAAGCGGGATAAGTGAGGGGGAGCGAAGCATGAGTGCTCCCGCACTAACTGTATTTATTCCCAAAAAAATTAAGTGATGGAAGTAGAGATATTATGAATTCCTTAATTTATAGCAAACGCATAAAATATTGTTACATGTAGGGCATGGCTTTAGCTTTGCATTAAGCAACCCCCGAATCAAGTTCGGGGCAGGCTCTAAAGGGTTGCCCTACAATTTATTCAATGCGTTTGTATTAGGTAATAATAAGTTAGTGCGGGACTGGGGAAAATACAGCGTGTTTTCGAAGTCACCCTTGCTGCCCAGATAAGCTAAATCATCCAATTTATTGTTGAGATTCTGTAAGTAAATATTTATACTAATATCTAAATCTTTAAATAAAGAGGAGGGATTATGGTTATTGCTGAAGTGAGCATTATTCCAATTGGGTCTTACTCAACGAGCGTTAGTGATTATGTAACTGAAAGCGTAAAAGTTTTAAAGAATTATAAAAATTTGAATTATCAAATTACATCAATGGGAACAATCTTAGAGGGCGAATTTGAAGACATTCTGAAAGCTCTTGAAGAAATGCATGAAGCTCAATTCAAATTTGGTGCGAAAAGAGTAGTAACAAAGCTAACAGTCGACGATAGAAGGGATAAAGAAATCTCTATGGAGGCAAAAGTAAAATCCGTTGTGGATAAACTTAAGTGAGATACATATTTGGACCTGTTTCATCAAGAAGGCTCGGGTTTTCCCTTGGAATTGACATAGTTCCTCTAAAAACATGCAGTTTCGATTGTATCTACTGTGAGTGTGGAAAAACAACAGAGAAAACTATTGAAATTAAAGAATGGGCTCCTGTTGAAGAAATCATAAAAGAACTTAAAGAAGCATTAAAAAACAACAAAGAGATTGACCACATTACAATAACGGGTTCTGGAGAACCCACCCTTCACTCTAAAATTGAAGATATTATTTCTAAAATAAAAGATACAACAAGAATTCCTGTTGCTGTTCTTACAAATGGGAGTCTGCTCCATTTAAAAAAAGTAAGAGAAGCTTTATTGAAAGCAGATATTATTCTTCCGTCCCTGGATGCTGTATCAGATGTGACATTCAGAAAAATCAATCGACCCCATAAAAGTATAAAAGTTAGAAAGATGATAAACGGATTAAAAAAATTAAGAAAAGAATATAAGGGAAAGATTTTTCTTGAAATTCTGTTTGTAAAAGGAGTGAATGATACCAAAGAAGAAATATTCAAATTGAAAAGAGAAATTAAAAATATCTCTCCTGATAAAATCCATCTTAACACAGTTATAAGACCTGGAACGGAAAAATTTTCTCTTCCTTTATCTTATGAAGAACTTTTAAAAATAAAAGAAATCTTTGGAGAAAAAACAGAGGTAATTTCCTCTGGAATAAAAGAAAAAAAAGAAGAAATTTATTCCGACAAGATAGAATTTATTAAAAATCTTTTAAAGAGAAGACCTCTCACCTCAGATGATATTTCAGCATCTCTGGGGATTGATAAGGAAAAAATTGGAAAAATCCTCCATGCATTGCTTGAGAAAGGAGAAATAAGAAATTATTCTTTCAACGATAAGGTTTTTTTCGTAAGAAAATAATCCAAAATTATTCCAAGTATTAGTCCCACAAAACTCATCGAAATCCCAACTGGAACAGATAAAGGCCAAGCTGGGAAAAGCTCGGGAATTAGTTTAAACGCTTGAATGAAGTGCCATACTGGAATTATAAGACCTAAAATCATCGAAAGCGATACTGCATTTGGAGAATTTCTTTTTGAGAAAAATACATAAACAAGGGGAATAAAAAAGCCGCAGGCAATTATTTCGGAAGAAAATCCGAGGGTTTTTAATATACCATCCATTCTGTAGGCGATTAGAAAAGTTAAAAGCCCTGAACCAATTAAAGTAATTCTTGAGATTTTTAATAGGCCACCTCTGAGATTTTTTCTAAAATAACCATATACATCCCATGTAAAAGTCATTGAAGAAGTATTCAGAGTGGTATCAAGGGTAGACATTATCGCAGAAACAACAGCTAAAAAACCTAAACTTCCGAGGATAATTCCCAATTTTTTATTTATAAGCAAAATAAATAACTCTCCTTCTTTTTTATCAAAATTAAAAGGATGAGAAAGTATACCTATTCCGATTGATATTAAATAAAGAAAAAATAAAATTAATGCTGAAAGAATTAAAGATTTTTTTACCTCATAATTATTTCTTCCAGACTTTATCCTTTGCCAAACAATTGGGGATATCAACCATGCAAGCGTGAAAGATAAAGTAATCAAAAGATTTTCAGTGATAGAGTCAAAAGGATTCATTAATTTCATAATTTCTTCAGAAGAAAAAAAATTAAAGTTTTTCTCGGATAAAAAAATAAAAACCGATAAAATCACTCCAACAATGATAAAAAACTGAATTTTATCAGTTGTAACAACTGATTTCAGTCCACCTCCAGTTGAATAAAAAAGAATGATTAAAAGGCCCAACAAAAGAGAGAGCTCATATTTAATACTTAAGAAACCTCCTATTACCTGGCCAAGAGCAATGAGCTGGGATGATGAAAGAACTATCAGATACCAGAAAATAATAGCAGAAGTTATAACTTGAGAAAATTTATAGTTTTTCTTTCTAAAAATCTCCGGAATTGAATTAACTTCTGAGTTATAAATTCTTCTTGAAAAAAATGAAAATATTAAAAGAGTTAAAAAAGCTGGAACACCGATAATCCATAGAGAGCTCAAGCCTTTCCAGTAGGCTTCACTGATGGAAACAAAAATTGACGAGGCTCCATACCAGCTTGCTACAAGAGTAAAGGTAAGACTTCTCCATGAAAGAGACCTTGAGGCAAGGAAATAATCATTGTTGTTCTTTATACTCTTTGCTGGAATTAACCCAAAAATCAACACTAAAAATGAATAGGCTAAAAATAGAATCCATTTCATCTTGTTTTACTTAATCTTTATTAGATATTCAATATTAGATACTTAATTGAATAATGTCACATGTCAAGACCTGACCCTAATAATTTTTTTTTAAACCAATCAATGGTAATTTTCAGTCCTTCATCAAGTAAGATTTTCGGTTCCCAGCCCAATATTTTCTTTGCTTTTTCTATATCAGGCTTTCTTTTTTTCGGGTCGTCCTGGGGAAGCGGATGATATTCAAATTCAGATTTTGACTCTGTGATCCTTTTTATCTTTTCTGCTATGTCTAAAATTCTGTATTCATCTGGATTTCCAAGATTAAAAACTTCTCCTTCTAAATTATCAATTACAGAGAGATTGTAAATTCCATCAACTAAATCATCGATGAAACAAAAACTTCGAGTTTGAGTTCCATCACCGAATATAGGAATGGATTTTCCCTGAAGAGAGTTTACGATAAATGTGGGTATAACTCTTCCATCTCCGATTCGCATTCGAGGTCCATATGTATTGAATATTCTTGCTATTCTCACATCAATTTTATGAACTCTATGATAAGCCATTGTTAAGGCCTCTGAAAATCTCTTTGCTTCATCATAAACTGCTCTCGGTCCAATTGGATTCACTTTTCCCCAATATTCTTCATTTTGAGGATGCACTTCCGGGTCACCGTATACTTCTGATGTGGATGCAAAAAGGTATCTTGCTCTCTTTTTCTTTGCAAGCCCAAGAGTGTGAAGCGTTCCAAGAGAATCAACCTTCATCGTGTGGATGGGATGATTTGAATAATCCAGAGGAGACGCAGGACATGCAAAATGTAAAATCAAATCCACATCCTCATCCACATAAATGAAATATGTGACATCATATTTGTAGAATTTAAAATTTGAGTTTGAAAAAAGATGAGATATATTCTCTTCTGAACCCGTGAGAAAATTATCAAGACCAATTACATACCATCCTTCCTTGAGAAATCTTTCGCACAAAAAAGAACCGATGAAGCCGGCTGCTCCAGTGATTAAAACTTTCATTTTTAGTTTTTTCTACCTATCGAATGATATTCAAATCCTGCTTCTTTCATTTTTTCAGGAAAAAATAGATTTCTCCCATCTAAAAAAATCGGAGTCTTCATCAATTCTTTTAGCCTTTTTAAATCTATCCCCTTATACTCTTCCCATTCAGTCAAAAGCAGCAATGCCTCTGCATCTCTTGCAACTTCGTATGGCTCTTCGCAATACTTAAGGCCATCCCTATCCCCAAAATGCTTTTTTAAATTTGAAATAGCCTTTGGGTCATGAACTTTTACGATCGCCCCTTCCTTCAACAGTCTTTCAATGATTTTTAAACTCGGTGCTTCTCTTATATCATCAGTCTCTGGCTTAAAAGAAGCTCCAAGAATTCCTATTTTTTTCTCTCTGAAAAGCCAGAGGGCTTCTTTCAACCTGTTCATGAATTTTTCAACCCTCTCCTCATTTATTCTGTCCACCTCTCGCAGAAGTCCAAAATTCAACCCGTGTTCTTCACCAATCCTATAAAATGCTTTAACATCTTTTGGGAAACAACTACCGCCATATCCAATTCCTGCCTTTAAAAACTCTGTTCCGATTCTTCTGTCCAGTCCTACCCCCATCGAAACCTTTTCAATATCAGCTCCAGTTTTCTCACAGAGATCAGCTATCATGTTGATGAATGAAATCTTCATAGCTAGGAAAGCATTCGAAGCATGTTTTATGATTTCAGCAGTATTTATATCTGTCTCGATTAACGGCACACCAAATCTTTCATAGAGTCTTCTTAATTTTTCTCTTGCTCTCTCAGATTCCACTCCAATTACGATTCTATCCGGATGGAAAAAGTCATTCAAAGCATTTCCCTCTTTTAGGAATTCAGGATTTGAAGCCACATCAAAATCTACCCTTTTTCGATTGTATAACTTTATAGTCCGCTTTATCCATTGGGCTGTTTTAACAGGAACAGTGCTTTTTTCAACTATTAATCTGTATGAATTCAGATTCATGGCTATATTTCTTGAAACCTCCTCAACCTGAGTTAAATCCGCTCTTCCATCCTCAAGGGAAGGAGTCCCAACACAGATAAATATTATATCTGTTTTATCCACCACATCTTCCAGTTTATCTGAAAAAAATAGATTTCCCTTTGACACATTCTTTTTTAAAAGCTCATCAACTCCTGGCTCAAAAATCGGAGAAATGCCGTTTCTCAAAAGAGATATTCTCTCTCCATCCTTATCAACTCCAGTAACTTTATATCCAAGCTCTGCAAACCCAACAGCAGTAACAAGACCCACATAACCTATTCCAATTATTCCTATTCTATCCATTTTATATCTCCTTTTGTTTAGATTCTTTTAGCATCATCATTAAGATTGATGCAACAAGAGCCATCATTGCCCCAAAAAGAAATGCAGCTTTTGAATTTATCTTTTGCCATAAAACTCCAGTGATTAGAGAGGCTGGAAAAAGAGAAACTCCAAGGATAAAATTATAAAGCCCGTAAGCAGTTCCTCTCTGAGTTGGCTTCACCATATCTGCTACAAAAGCTTTCTCCACTCCTTCAGTAATTCCAAATACCGAGCCATATACTACAAATAAAAATAATACATGAAAAGGACTCGTGGAGAAAGCAAATCCAAAATATATTATCGAATAGAGAATCCAGCCAAATATTATAATTTTTTTCCTTCCAATTTTATCGGATAATGACCCGGATGGATACGAAAGAGATGATTTAACAAGATTATGAGCCATCCATAAAACTGGGAGGAATGCCATTGAAACTCCTGTCTCTGTAGCTTTAAGAAAAAGAAAAGTATCTGATGAATTCCCAAGGGTAAAAATCATAAGAGTAAAAAGGTAATACTTAAAAGTAAAAGAAAATTTAGAATTTTCTCTATGTTCGACCTTTTCAGAGCTAAAGCTTCCAATTTCTTTTAAAAAGAAAACAACAAGGATAAACACAAAAATTCCTGGAATCAATGTGAGAATGAAAAGGGTTCTCAAATCAATGTTTGCAAATTTTACAAGGGAGAAAGCAATCAATGGTCCAATGAATGCTCCTAAATTGTCCATTCCCCTATGAAAACCAAAAGACTTTCCCCTAATTTCGATTGAGGAGGATTCTGCAATCATTGCATCTCTTGGTGATGCTCTTATTCCTTTTCCTACCCTGTCAAAAAATCTGAGAAAAAAAACTGTAATCCATGACCTTGCGATACCAATAAGAGGTCTTAAAAATGAAGCAATTACATAACCAATTGAAACAAAAGGTTTTTTTCTTTTCACTCTATCAGAAAACCAACCAGAACCCAGCTTTAAAAAGCTATTGATACTTTCTGCAGCTCCTTCTATCAGGCCTAAAAATGCAGGTCCTGCTCCTAAATATTTAGTAATGAAAACAGGAAGAAAAGGGTAGATCATCTCTGAGGCAGAATCATTGAGAAGGGAAACAAAACCGAGTATTTTAACTCTTGGAGGTATTTTACTCTTTTTCATCCTAAACAATCATCCAGGGCTTTGGTAAAAATATCTCTTCATAAATCCTCAGAGCGTATCTGTCAGTCATACCTGCGATAAAATCTCCAACCCTGGTTTCCAGAAGATCTCCCACAGGAAAAGCTTCAACCCCTCTTTCTGGATGTTCCATAAGATAATAAAAAAGATCATAGATTATTTTCTTTGTTTTTTTTAATTCAGCTTTTGATTTATCATTAAAATAAACTGCTTCATATAAAAAATCCCTGAGTTTTTGAGTGGCATTGAAAATCTCATCAGACATACATATTCTCTCCATTCCATTTTCAACACTATTTCTTATCACATCCATAACCATTGTGTTAATTCTTTTCGCATGGGTATTTCCCAGAACTTTTATTGCTTCCTGAGGAAGATCAGAAGCTTTTATTATCCCTCCTCTTATAGAATCATCAATATCATGGTTCACATAGGCTATTAAATCAGAAACTCTGACAGCATTCCCTTCAAGAGTTTCAGGTCCATCTTTTTCAACAAAGATCTCCCCAAACCCTTTTGAATGTTTAAGAATTCCATCTCTTACCTCATAGGTGAGATTAAGACCTCTTCCATTCTGCTCTAAAAAATCAACAACTCTAAGACTTTGTTCATAATGATTGAACCCGCCTGGAAGAAGTTCTCTCAATGCCTCTTCTCCAGCATGGCCAAAAGGTGTATGACCTAAATCATGTCCCAGGGAAATCGCCTCAGTTAAATCCTCATTCAAACAAAGAGCTTTTGAAATGGTTCGAGCTATTTGAGAAACTTCAAGGGTATGGGTTAATCTTGTTCGATAATGATCTCCAGTTGGAGAAAGGAAAACCTGTGTTTTATGTTTGAGTCGTCTAAAAGCTTTTGAATGGATTATTCTATCTCTGTCTCTCTGGTACTCCGGTCTTATCAAACACAATTCTTCAGGCTTTTTTCTTCCTTTTGTTTCTGAACTAAAAGCTGCTTTTGGTGATAAAATCTTTCTTTCCCTTTCCTCCAGAAATTCTCTAATACTCTTCTCCATCAGGCAATATTTATCAGAATAAGAAGTTTATTTCAATTAATACAAAAGCAATAAATAATTTGTAGGGCAACCCTTTAGGGTTGCTTAATTCGAGGCTAAAGCCATGGCCTACATGTCAACTTATTTTATTCGTTTGTATTAATTCTTCTTCTATCCCTTCCACCCTTTTTGAATCTGAAATCTTTGGACACAAAAAAGGCTCATTAAATCTTGTGCAAATTTTTCCCATTTATTAATCCATAGAGCCTCATAATTATTGGCTTTATAGATTATTTAAAAATTGTGCAAAAATTTCTCAATTTTTATCTATTAATAAAATTATAATTTATTGATAAATATAATAAATCAATTTGGCATATGATTTGCTCAGTCTTAATATATCAGGAGAGTATAGATTACGTGGAATGGATTAAGTCCCCATCCTCTCCATGAGTATAGACTTCACCAGATCTTTCAGATTTAAAAATCTTACTTGAATACTATCAAAAGTACGAGAAAATGATTTCTTCACATCTGATGAAACCACAAAATTGTCTCCATCAGGATACTGCCTTCTGAATGCCTTCAGGTTAGATGGATCAAATTCTGCCTGAGACCATTTGCATTCTATAGCCACAGGCTTTAATTTATTTTTGACCAATACAAAATCCACCTCGTGACCGCGTTTATCCCTCCAGTATAAGACCCTCCTGGATTGCAGATGGGCATATATCTCATTAAGCACAAAATGCTCCCATAACACTCCGAGGTCATCTCTTCTCAGTTCATGCCAGCCACAATAATAACATACAAAGCCTGTATCAAAGGCATATACCTTTGGTGCTGAGATTATCTCTGTTGGACGATGCGAACTGAATGGACGTACTATGTGCACTAAATAAGTTGCCTCAAGGATAGAGAGATAATTAGTAATGGTTGTCCGGCTTACCTCGCAAGGTCTGGCAAATCTGTTTGCCTCAAATATCCCCCCGCTCTGAGCCATTAAAAGTTCCGCAAATCTTAAAAATGAATACCTCCGCTCAAGTCTGAACAGCTCTTGAATATCCTTAGCCCAGTAGGCATCCATCCATTCCTGAAAATCCCTTTCAGGAAGTGTGTTTGCCATGAAAAAAGGCGGCAGTCCTCCGTGAAGAAAACGGTGTTTCAGATCAGTATCCTCAAAATCAACAAGATCATGGGAAGTCATGGGTGTAAGCCATATCTCTGTCTTACGACCGGCCAAGGTATCTCTAAATTTCGATGATGCTCCAAGTGTGGATGATCCCGTGGCAAGTATCTTGATGTCAGGGTAGTGGTCAGCAGCAATTTTGAGTATTTCGGAGGGATTCGGAAATCGATGGATCTCATCAAGTACAATTGTGCAATCTCTTAAATCATCGAGGAAAGATTCAGGGTCTTCCATCATCCGCCGCACCCGTGGCAGCTCACAATCAAAATACTCAATTCCTGGTAGACTCTGGCATAGGTATGTCTTCCCAGCCCTTCTAACCCCCGATAGCCAGACAACAGAACGCCTCTGCCATGATTCCTCTATCCTTTTAAGCCAGAAATGCCTTTTTACCATATGCAGTCATATTAGCATATAGTGCTACTAAATGCAAAATTATTTATATTTGGCAAATCCTCTTCCGCCCCATGGCTTTGAGCAGGTCGCCATCATTGGGGTTGAGAAATCAGCAGAATATCTTACATAATCGCTCCTTTTTCCTGTGATACATTGCAGCGACAAAAAGCAAATCCCCATCCCCCAAACTTCTTCATATTATTTTAGAGCATTTTTTCTTAAAGTGATTGGATATTGAATATCAAAGATTTTTCATGGAAAACTTATTTTATCAGCTCTTTGAATTGATTATATCTTAATCAACTCTCAGATAATTATTAGAGAAATTCATATTGAGATTTTAAAAATTCTTAAAAAATTATACCGAGGGTAATATTCTCTAACAATTTAACTCCATAGCCTTGACAATTCATCTTTTCTCAGATAAAAAAAGAGTTCATGAAAAAAATTTTTTTTATTTTTTGTATTTTTTTGTTTTTTCCTACCTTTATACCTTCCCAAACATTAATACTTCCTTTCGAAAATAAATCTAACAATAAAAATTTCTCCTGGATTTCTGAAAGTATCTCTTATTCCCTCGAGTTTTTTTTTGATAATTACAACCTTGAAATAATCTCCCAGGAAGAGAGAAATCAAATCTTTGAAGAATTTCAAATTCCATTTTCCATTCCTTTCTCAAAAGCCACGATGATAAAACTTGGAAACAGAGCAAAAGCATCAAAAATTTTATACGGCGAATTTAAGATTGAGGATGAAAAAATTTACATTAAAGGAGAATCGATCGAATTAAAGAATATAAAGCCAAAGGAAATTGTCTCAGTCGAAGGCGAGCTAAAAAGTTTAATTTTTCTTCAAAATCTTTTAGCTTGGAAAATTCTCAATAATGAAATCCATATTGAAGAAAAGAACGGGGAAGAATTCTTAAAAAAATATTCAGACATACCTCTTTCAAGCTGGGAAAATTTCATAAAAGGGATGATTGCAAAAGAAAAGGATAAAAAAGAAAGTTTTTTTAAAAAATCCCTTGAAAATTTTCAACATTTTCCTTTTGCTCTCTGGGAAATTTCAAAGCTATATTTTCAAAAATCAGAGTATGAAAAAAGTTTAAACTACCTCATGCTTTTAAAAGGTAACGAAGATTTTGCGTATAAAAGCTCGTTTCTTCTGGCTATGAATTTTTATAACTTGGAAAGATTTGAAAGAGCAATTGAAATTTTAAACAGGATTTTAAAAGATACAAAGAATAAAGATATAATTTATAACAATATCGGTGTATGTTATGCAAAGTTAAACAACAATGAAAAAGCCCTTGAATACTTTAATATGGCGCTTGATACAAAAAAATCTGCTGATTACTTTTTTAATAAAAGTCTTGTTGCTGAAAATACTGATGAATGCTTTGATAATTTAAAAAATTCTCTTCAAATCAACCATTTAGATTTTAATTTCCACAATTTCCTTTATAATAAATTAATTAAAAATAATCTTGACTTTATAGCAAAAAAAGAACTTGAAATAATAAAAATGTATTTTTCAAAAGAACCTGATAAAAAAATCGATAACTCTTTAAATTTTCTAAAGATCCCTAATATTTTATTTGCCGAAAATTCTTCAGAAGTCCCTGATAAAAATGTATCAAGAAGTTACATTGAGTTTGCACTAAATTCTATAAAAAATAAAGATTATCATAAAGCTATAACTGAAATAAAAAAAGCTATCTATGCTTCTCCTTATGAAAGCTATAATTATTATCTTCTTGGATGGGTCTATTTCCACCTTAAACTTCATAAAAACGCATTGGAAGAAATTGAATTTTCACTCTGGCTAAAAGAAGATCCTGAAGTTAGAAGCCTTTATCAAAAATTAAGATCTGAGTCAAATAATCTAAGAGTATAAATTATTACTACTAAAAATTTTCTCATTCACTCTCCTTAAACTACTCATTTAGACCTTAAAAAATTACCGATTTTGGCACATCTGTGATTGCAGGTTTAGCAAAGGCTTGGCTGAGATGATTAAAAAGCTCTATGAGGTCCCTCCTCTTGTTTCCTTGACATAAGTGTTTATAATTAATATATTCAAATTTAATTATAAAATCCTGGAGGAAGAAATGGCGGATGTAATATCTCATGAAATACTCATACTTGGAACTGGAATTGCAGGTCTTAGAGCTGCTCTCGAAATAGCTAAATTATCCAATGATAAAACAGATATTGCATTAATATCTAAAATTCAAATAATGCGTTCCCATTCTGTTGCCGCAGAAGGAGGAACTGCTGCAGTTTTAAGACCTGAAGAGGGAGATTCTTTTGAGCTCCATGCCTGGGATACAGTAAAAGGCTCTGACTTTCTGGCAGACCAGGATGTGGCTGAAAGGTTTGTAAAAATTATGCCAGAAGAAATTATCCAGCTCGAACACTGGGGTCTACCCTGGTCTCGAAGAGAAGATGGAAGAATTGCCCAGAGGCCATTTGGTGGTCATTCTTATCCGAGAGCAACATTTGCAGCTGATAAGACAGGATTTTTCGAAATGCAAACTCTCTACGACACCCTTCTTAAATATTCGAAAATTTCAATCTATAATGAACTCTTCATAACATCAATTCTTGTGGAAGACAACAAATTTAAAGGTATCACAGGTATTGATATGAGCTCTGGAAAATTTGTTTTATTCAAAGGAAAAGCACTCATAATCGCCACTGGAGGTGCTGGAAGGATATATGGATTTACAACATACTCTCATTCTGTTACAGGAGATGGATTATCAATGGCATATCGAGCAGGGATTCCATTGAAGGATATGGAATTTATCCAGTTTCATCCAACAGGACTTGTTCCATCTGGAATTCTCATAACTGAAGCCACAAGAGGTGAAGGAGGTTACTTAATAAACAACAAAGGTGAAAGGTACATGGAAAAATATGCTCCTCAGAAAATGGAACTTGCTCCGAGAGATATCGTCTCCCGCTCTTCGATGACTGAAATTGAAGAAGAAAGAGGCTTCAAAGGCCCTGAAGGATTGGATTATGTCCATCTTGATTTAAGGCATCTTGGAGCTAAGAAAATAAATGAAAGACTTCCATTGATAAGAGAAATCTGCATTAAATTCGTTGGACTTGACCCGATTGAGGAACCAATTCCTGTAAGACCTGTTTCCCATTATTCTATGGGAGGAATTCATACTGACATAAATGGAAAAACTACCGCTGAAGGTATATGGGCAGCGGGAGAAACTGCCTGCGTATCTTTGCATGGATCGAATAGACTGGGAGCAAATTCCACCGCTGAATGTTTAGTCTATGGAAAGATAACCGGTGAAGAAGCATATAAATATACAAAAGAAAAATCAGAAATTCCAGAACCATCAAAATCTTTAGTGGAAAGAGAAGAAAAAAGAATTTTTGGTGAGATTTTAAACAAAAGTGGCAAAGAAAACCCATACAGAATAAGAAAAGAACTCAGAGAAACAATGGACAGCAATGTCGGTATTTTTCGGACAGGAGAGTCATTGAAAAAGGCTCTGGAAAAAATACATGAGTTAAAAGACAGGTTTAAAAATATATATTTAGGAGATAGAAATAAAATCTACAACACAGATTTAATAAGCGTTTTAGAGATAGAATTTATGCTCGATGTGGCAGAAATTGTTGTAGATGGTGCTTTGAGAAGAGAGGAAAGCAGAGGCGGACATGCAAGAAGAGACTTCACCAAAAGAGACGATGAAAATTGGCTGAAACACACTATGACTTATTTCACTCCTGAAAGACCCCGGTTCGAATACATTCCAGTAAACATAACAATGTGGCAACCGGTGGAGAGAAAATACTAATATAGTAAATAGTGAGCAGGGACCAGTGAAGAATAAACAGAGAAAGGAGATAATTTAAATGGAAAATTTACTAAAAAATAAGCAATACAACAATAAACTTGGAATAATTGGCTGGTTTTATGCGGGAAAATACCATATTGAAAGATATGCATACATTCTTCATAGAATTACAGGATTTGGTCTTATACTTTATCTCTTATTCCATATATTTGTAACAGGAGAAAGAGCAAAAGGAGAACAAGCTTGGAAAAACATAATGGATTTTCTTAACCAGCCATTGTTTAAATTCCTTGAATACTTAGTACTTGTTGCATTCTTATACCATGCAATAAATGGGTTTCGGTTGATCCTTACAGAACTTGCTATATTTCTTGGAAAACCAGCATCCCCAAAGTATCCATATGTTACCTCAATTAATCGACAGAGAATCTTATTCTTCATACTTATGATATTAGCAGCTATTCTGATTATTTTCTCTTCTTTGGAATTTTTTAAACTGATTTAGGAGAAAAAAATGAAAGAATCAACTCTATGGGCTATCCAAATTTTAACTGGCTTATTTTTAATATTCTTGCTCGCAATTCATATGGGACTCTTACATTTAGAGGAAATTTTTTCGTTTGTCTATCATATAATTCCTGGAACTGAAAAACCTGTTGACTGGTCTGCAGTTAAACAAAGGGGAAAAGAAGTCTCATTCCTTATAATTTATATCCTCTTTCTCGCCTTTGCTCTTTATCATGGTCTTTATGGCCTTAGGAACATTTTGATTGAAGCAATCTCAAGAAGAAAAATTGAGAGAATAATTACAGTTCTCTTCATAATACTTGGAATTTTTCTATTTATCTATGGAACCTGGGCAACAATTACCATATTCAGGATGTAGGAGGTCAGAATGGCAATCGAAAAAAATCAAGAAATTGTAGAAGCTAAAATAGTAAAATTTAAAGTTTTCCGGTTCAGCAGTGAAGAAAGCGATGAACCATCATTTAAAATCTACGAAATCCCTGTAAAAAAGGGCATGACCGTCCTCGACGGATTGATACACATAAAAGAGAACTTAGACTCAACTCTAAACTTCAGGTATTCATGCAGGATGGGAGTATGTGGCTCATGCGGGATGTTTATCAACGGTCTCCCTGCCCTTGGGTGTCACACACAGATATCACATCTTAACTCTGATATAGTTGAAGTAAAGCCTTTACCAAATTATTATGTGATAAGGGATATCGTTCCTGACTTCAATTCTTTATTTCAGAAACACAAATCAGTTAAGCCTTTCATCATAAGAGAACATATCGAAGAGTTAGGAAACCCAACCTCAGAATATTTCCAAACTGAAGAAGAGAAAGAATTAATCTCCCAGTTTACATATTGCATCAAATGCGGAGTGTGTTCCAGTGCATGTCCGACACTTGCAACAGATTCAGAATTTTTAGGTCCTCAGGCAATCTCTCAGGCATACAGATATTCAGCTGACACAAGAGATGAAGGATTTCTTGAGAGAATAAAGATTTTAGATAGTTCCCATGGATGTTGGAGATGCCATTTTGCTTCATCCTGTTCTCAAGTATGTCCCAAGGGGGTCGACCCTGCATTTGCTTCTCAGTTAATAAAACGGGAAATTCTTCTGATGAGATTCGGACTTAAGAAAAAAAGAAAAGGAGCTCCCATTACAACTCTAACCAAAGAAGTAAAAAGATTGGAAGAAATCCCTGAGCCCCCCAAAAGGACTCTCCGATAAATTTTAAGAAGCTCTTTTTTTCTTTATATATGAAAGTAAGCCACCAGCTCTGAGAACCTCTCTCTCCTTCTCTGTTAAGGTCCATACAACTTCAAACTCTGTTCCCTTTGTCTTGTTCTTAACTATAAGAGGCTTATTTTCATCTATTGATCTTATTACATTTTCGATATCGAGCCAGTCTCCTGTTTCTATCTTTTCATAATCAGAAGAATCTTTAAAAGTTAAAGGCAAGATTCCAAAGTTTATAAGATTAGCTCTGTGAATTCTTGCGAATGATTTTGAAATTACTGCCTTAACACCAAGATACATAGGAGCTAATGCAGCATGCTCTCTTGAAGAGCCCTGACCGTAATTCTCTCCACCCAGAATCACAGATGCCCCTGCTTCTTTTGCTTTCTTATAAAAATCTTTGTCAATTCTATAAAAAACATATTTTGAGATCTCAGGGATGTTTGACCTTAAAGGAAGAATTTCAGCTCCAGCTGGCATGATGTCATCTGTTGTAATGTTATCTCCTACTTTTAGTAATACCTCAATTGTAATTTTATCTTCAAGGGGTTTCCTCAATGGAACCTCTTTGATATTAGGACCCTTTATAACTTTTACAGATGAACGGTCTTCAGGAGGAGGTACAATTAAATTGTCATTAATCATATATTTCTCTGGTTCCTGAATCACAGGGATTTTTACTCCAGCATCTCTCGGGTCAACGATTTCTCCTTTCAAAGCAATAGCAGCGCATGTTAGGGGTGAAGCAAGATAAACTTTTGCATCCTGAGTTCCTGACCTTCCTTTAAAATTCCGATTAAAAGAACGAACTGAAACGCCCTCTGCAATCGGAGCTTGACCCATTCCAATACAAGGTCCGCATGCACTTTCAAGAACTCTCACGCCTGAACTGATTAAATCTGCAAGATCTCCCTCTCTTGCCATCATTTCAAGAACCTGTTTTGTTCCCGGGGAAATCGTAACCGAGACATCAGGATGAACAGTTCTTCCCTTTAGAAATAAAGCAACAGATTTCAATGCCTGATATGAAGAATTTGTACATGAACCAATATTAACCTGATTAACCTTCAGGCCTTTTATATCTTTTACTTTAACAACATTATCAGGTGAATGGGGTTGTGCAATCATTGGCTCTAATTCAGTTAAATTTAAAGTTATCTCCTCATCATAATGGGCATCTTTATCAGCTTTTAGTTCTCTCCAGATTCTTTCTCTTTTTTGAGCTTTTAGAAATATCTTTGTTCTCTCATCAGAGGGAAAGATCGATGAAGTTGCTCCAAGTTCAGCTCCCATGTTTGTTATTGTGGCTCTCTCAGGAATTGATAAAGTTTTAACTCCAGGACCATCATATTCAAATATTTTCCCAACCCCTCCTTTAACTGAAAGTCTTCTCAATAATTCCAAAATTATATCCATTGAAGTAACATAAGGTCTGTTCAATTCTCCTTCAAGCCATACTCTGACTACTTTGGGAACTTTTAATTCAAATGGCTCGCCTCCCATTGCAGAGGCTACCTCTAAACCTCCAACTCCAATTGCCAACGAACCGATCCCTCCTGCTGTGGGAGTATGAGAATCAGAACCAAGTAGTGTTGCTCCAGGAGCAGCAAATCTCTCTAAATGAACCTGGTGGCATATTCCATTTCCTGGCTTTGAAAAATATGCACCATACTTTGCAGCCACAGTTTGAAGATAAACATGGTCATCAGCATTTTTATTGTCAATCTGTAACATATTGTGGTCAACATAGGAAACAGCCAAGGAAACCTGAATTTTGTCTAAGCCCATTGCTTCAAACTGAAGGTAAGTCATTGTTCCTGTTGCATCCTGAGTGAGAACCTGATCTACCTTAATTAATGCAACTTCCCCAGTTTTTATACCTCCTTCGATGAGATGCTCTTCGAGAATTTTTTCTAATATATTTTTACCCATGATTCCCTCTCCTTGTTAAAATTAGATTATATTTAAGTCTATTGAAAATATTGAAATTTTGCAATTAACCATTATTTTTATTTTTTAAATATTTTAAACAATATGTCCAGAAAATCAAAGCCAAAATTATATCTATAAGGAAAGCCTCTTATAGAGCTTGCTTCAACAGAGGTTGTTTCATACCATTCATTAAAACTCGTGACAAATACAATTCCTTTTCCATTTGGAAGTTCATCTATTGCCTCTTTTGTTCTCTTCAAAAAATATTCAAAATCCTCTGGAGAATCACAAAAAAACTCTCCGTTCAGAGGTCTATCTTTAATATGATCATCATCATACTGAGGTTGAACTGGCCATATAAAATCAATAGGGTTTCCCATTACATTTCTTAAATTAGACACATATTTGAACCATTTTTTATAAATAGGTATTGCAATATCCGCAATTTCTTTTGTATTGGCTTCATCTCTATAATACATAGAATCGATCCCGATTCCATAACACCCAATTGCATCAAAATTTTTAATTCTTTTTTCTGCCTTGTCAAGGGCTATTGTATTAAATATTTCATCTCCGATAATGTATATTCTATAATCAAAGGCCTCCCTCACATCTTTTAGAGCCTTTTCATAATTTCCTTTAAAAACACGCGAAAGATAAAGCCATACAACAGGCTTTCCATCGATTCGAAAATAATCAATGTCATCAAAATATTTTTTACCTATATGGATTAAATCTGAGACAAATGTGTTGTAAACTATTTTATTATCAAAGTCATAAGCTTTTTCTATGCTATACTCATACTTCTGATGCATCCTTATTGCCTGATCATAAAAAATAAAATAACTCCCCCATGGACTTCTTCTAAGATAAATTTCTCTGAATAATCTCTCATCCTGGAATTTTTTTTCAACAAATTCCTTTTTGATTGACTCGATAATCATTAAAAGTCTTTTATCTATATCATATTCAGTATAAATTTTATCCCCAGATACATCTGAAGGATGGGGACCTGTCCATTCGAGGGCTAAAACATCTATCCCTCCCCTTTTTGCCTGTGCTAAATGTTTTGAAATTACAACTGAATTAGATGTATCGTATGGCCCGATGTAAGGCTCAGCTTTTGTCTGAACGAAATTTTTTTCCCTCCACCATGGATAATAAAAAGCTCCAACCAGTATACTTGTGGCATTATCATTTTCAGAACAAATATTGTTTATAGAAGTTTGCTGAATTCTTCTTTGAAATTCATTGTCAATAAGAGAGCAATCCTCTAACTCATGACAAGAAGAATGATAACCAGTATAAGAATCCTTGCCAATAGGGTAAAAGTTTTGTGTAACAGCAATTACTCCTAAAAAAAGTAAAACATGCTTTAACAGGATAATTTGATTTTTTTTAAAAAATTTTGTCTTTTTAGCCGCCATAAAATTATTATACCTTCTTAATTTAAAATTGATAATTTTCCAATAATAATGTATAAAAAATAGTTAGACTTAGGAGGAAAAATGAAAGTATTCAAAAAATTTTTGTTTATAGCAGCTTTTCTATTAATAATTACTGCTTTTTCATCAGCAGGATGGAAAATACAACAGGTCTCTTACATTGAAGGAGAAGAAGAAAAGACCACAGAGACATTTTTAATTTCCCAAGGAAAAATTAAATTTTTATCAGAAGATTATGTTCAGATTATCGATTCGGAGAAACAATTGATATTCTTTCTTAATCCTGAAAAAGAACTTTATTATGGCGGAACTATTGATGAGTTTAAAAAAGAATGGCAGGAATACCTAAATGAGTTGAAAAAAGAGATGGAGGAATATAAAGCTCAATTTGAGAAATATTTAAGAGAACAGAAAACAGCTACCTCAAAAAAGATACAGGAAAAGCCTCAGATGAAACCAAAAGTTGATATAAAATCAACGAATGAAATGGCTTCAATTGCTGGGTTTAGAACTTTGAAATTTCAGGTTTTTGAAGATGGAAATCTAAAAGAAGAGGTATGGATTGCACCTGATACTGGTATTGAAAAAGAATTCAGCATGCAAAAATTTTTCGAACTGATAGTGAAAGTTTTCAGTTCAATTGCTAAAACTTTTACAACGGAAGAAATACCCCTTTACGATGAAACTGATGAATACTTAAACTTATTGTCGAAAGGATTTCCATTCAGAACAATTACTTACTATGATACTTCAAAACAGATAGAAGAAATAACAAAAGCAGAGAAGCTAAACATTCCTGACTCAGAGTTTCTTCCGCCTCCTGGATACAAAAAAGTTACCCTCAAAGAGGCAATCAAACTTGAATCAGAAGATATAGAATTTTAAAAAAAGAAAAATGTGTCTTGGAATTCCTGCTAAAGTAATTGAATTATCTTCTCCTGAAAGGGGAAAAGTAGAGATAATGGGAGTTCGAAGGGAGGCGAACTTCTCACTGGTTGAAGATGTGAAAGTAGGAGACTGGGTTATCCTTCATGTTGGGTTCGCCATATCAAAACTTGATGAAGGTGAAGCAGAAGAAACACTGAAATTAATCCAAGAAATTGAGAATGCTGGAAAATCTTAGAAATAAAAAACTAATCAAATATTACCTGAAAGAGATTTCCAAAAAAACCGAAAAAATAAAATATCCTTTAAAAATCATGGAAGTTTGCGGAACTCATACTGTTGTGATCTATAAATATGGTTTAAGGAAAATACTTAAGGATTTATCCATCGATATGATTTCCGGCCCTGGCTGCCCTGTTTGTGTTACTCCAAATGAGATTATCGAATCTGCCATATCAATCCTTGAAAGAGAAAATTTCATCCTCGCTACTTTTGGAGATATGACAAGAGTTCCCACAAGAAAAGGCTCAATGCAGGATTTCTCTCCAGAAAAAGGCTCGATAAAAAAAATCATCTATTCTCCAGAAGAGGCTATCGAGCTCTCTGAAAAATACCCAAAAAAAGAGGTTGTATTTTTCGGAGTCGGGTTCGAAACCACAATTCCATCGATAGGTTGGACTGTTAAGAAAGCAAAAGAAAAAAACTTAAAAAATTTTTCAGCTTTAACCGCCCTTTGGCTTATCCCTCCCCCATTAAAAGCTCTTGTTTCGTCAGATGAGATAAGAATTTCCGGTTTTTTATATCCAGGACATGTAAGCGCTATAATTGGCACTGAGCCATACAGATTTATCCCAGAAGAATATCACATTCCAGGAGCAATAACTGGATTTGAACCATGTGATGTCCTAATGGGCATTGATTCAATACTTACTCAAATAATTAAAAACAGGCCCAGTGTGGATATTCAATATAAAAGAGTTGTAAGAAAAAATGGGAATGAAAAAGCAAAAAAATTAATGGGAGAAATGTTTGAAGAAAAGGACACAATCTGGAGAGGGCTTGGGTTAATAAAAAGAAGCGGGCTTAGATTGAAATCTCTCTATTCAGATTTTGATGCTGAAAAAAGATTCAATATAAATATAAAACTTTCATCCGCTGACCTTCCAGGTTGTAAATGTGGAGAAGTGATCAAAGGAATTATCTCCCCTGAAGAATGCCCCCTCTTTTCAAAGATATGCAATCCAGATTCACCAAAAGGTCCCTGCATGGTCTCCTATGAAGGAGCATGCCTCTCAAGCTATAAATATAGAAAAACAATGTTAAGCAAGGGATAAGCAGAAAAAAATAAAAGATGAAATCTATAAAAATATAGCGACTTTTTAATGTAATAATAAATAAAAAATGGTGAGAACAAAACTAAAAAGTAAAAAGGAACGAACAGTCCCCCTTGAGCTTGGCTCAGGAGGGAAATTGATGAGAAAATTCCTCAGAGAAGACATCCTTAAAAACTTTTCCTCTAAGATTCTCAAAAGGATGGATGACTCTGCTATCTTTTCAATTAATAATCAAATTGCATTCACAACAGATTCATTTGTAGTGGACCCAATATTTTTTCCCGGCGGAGATATTGGCAGATTAGCTGTGTTTGGAACAGTAAATGACCTTGTGGTTTCAGGAGCAGAACCTAAATATTTATCTCTTTCTCTGATACTGGAAGAGGGCTTTCCATGGAAAATCCTAAAAAAAATCTTAAAATCAATCAAAGAAGCATCAAAAGAAGCAAAAATTGAAATTGTCACAGGAGACACAAAAGTAGTAAGAAAAGGGCAAGCAGATGGAATATTCATAAATACAGCGGGAATTGGCAATGTAATTTCGAAGCCATCACCAGAAAATATCAAAATTGGAGATAAAGTAATTTTAACAGGAAATTTAGGCGAACATTCGATAGCAGTTCTCATCGCAAGAGAAGAATTCCATCTTGAAGGAAACATAAAAAGTGATTGCGCTCCTCTGAATTTCCTTCTTCCTCTCTGGAATAGCCGTGCAAAATGGATGAGAGATATAACAAGGGGTGGCCTTGCAACATGTCTTTATGAACTCACTGAGTTAATTCCCTACTCCATTTATATCTATGAGGAAAAAATAAGGCTTTCTGATTTTGTTAAAGGAGCTACTGAATTACTTGGGATTGACCCTCTATACCTTGCCTGTGAAGGAAGAGCAGTTATAATTGTAGAAGAAGAAAAATCTGATGATGTTCTAAAATATTTAGAAAGTAATCCACTGGGAAGAGAAGCTGAAATCATTGGCGAGATATCTGAAAGAGGAGAAAAGGGAGAACTTCTTTTTGAAACTCTAACAGGAGGAATAAGGCTTTTGGAGCCTCTAACATATGAACTATTGCCGAGGATTTGTTAACGAATCTATAATTTCTTAACCCTGTATTTTAAAATATACCATAAAGCTAAAAGACCATCTTTCCATGTGATTTTTTTCCCCTCTGAATAGTTTCTTCCATAATAAGAAATTCCGACTTCATAAACTCTCGCCTTTAATTTTGAAACTTTCGCTGTAATTTCAGGTTCAAACCCGAATCGATTCTGCTCAATCTTTATTCTTTTTAAAACCTCTGCGCGGAAAACTTTATAACCTGTTTCCATATCTGTCAGGTTAAGGTTTGTCATCATGTTTGACAATAATGTCAGAATCCTGTTTCCCATATAATGCCAGAAAAATAATACTCTATGTGCCTCACTTCCTACAAACCTTGATCCATAAACAACATCAGCCTTTCCTTCCAAAATAGGACTTAAAAGCTTCGGATAATTAACAGGATCATATTCCAAATCAGCATCCTGAATTATAACTATATCTCCATTTACATGTTCTAAAGCAGTTCTTATCGCAGCACCTTTCCCCATATTTTTTGGATGAGATATAACTTTTAAATCTGGAATTTTCTCTTTTAAATTTTCAAGAATCTCTCCGCTTCTGTCAGTAGAACCATCATTGATAGCTATTATTTCTTTTTTGTATTTTGTTTGATGGACTCTTCTTATTATTCTTTCGATTGTTCTTTCTTCATTAAAACAAGGAATTATTATTGAAATTAGACCATTGCCATTTTTTTTCATTCAGGTTCTTTTTTTTGATTCTTTTTAAAATCTTTTATCATCACTTCATCAATCCTTCTCTATATCATAAATTTTTATTAATATTATATAAAAAAAATTCAATGTCAAATTAAAAACCTAATTTGACATTCTATTTCTACTTTAATAATATGAAATATAAATAAAACCTTTTTAAAAAGGAATTTTTCTATTTTTGATTAACATTAATGTCTAAGAATAAACTTTCATAAGGAAGCTTATGAAAAAAATATCTTTTTTATTTTTTCTTTCTTTCAATTTGATCGCACAGGATGCCCAGGAAATCATCAAAAAGACTGAGCAAGCTCTTAGAGGAGAAAGCAGTGCAGGAGAGATGAAGATGACCGTTGTTAAAAAAAATTGGACAAGAGAATTGAGATTTAAATTCTGGGAAAAAGGAAAAAAAAAGACTCTGGTTGTAATTTTAGAGCCCGCTAAGGAAAAAGGAATAGCCACACTGAAAATAGATAAATACATATGGAATTACCTGCCATCGATAGAAAGAACCATAAAACTACCTCCATCTATGATGAGTCAGAGCTGGATGGGCTCACACTTCTCAAACGATGATTTGGTTAGAGAAAGTTCTCTTGCATCAGATTATAATGCAACACTTGCCAAACTGGACTCTGAAAAATATTACATCGAGCTTATTCCAATGACATCTGCGGTAGTTATCTGGGGAAAAATCGAAATTGAAATAGACAAAAAAACCTTTCTTCCATTAAGAGCTGTTTATTATGATGAGAAAGGTGAAAAAATAAGAAGTATTGTCTATTCAGGCATAAAAAAAGTAGGTAATAGAAGCTTCCCTTTTTTATGGTCTCTATATCCTGAGAAAACTCCTGAGGAAAAAACAGAGGTCGAGATTCTTAACATAAAATTTGACATCTCCATTCCTGATAAAATATTCACCCTCAGGTATTTGAAAGAAATTGAGAAATGATCCTTAAACTTGCATGGAGAAATATATGGCGCCAAAAAAGAAGAACATGGATTCTTATCACAGCTGTTACCATAGGATTTTTTGGGCTGTTTTTTTTCATGGTCATAACAGAAGGTGCTGTAAAACAAGCAGTAAAAAATATAATCGATTCAGGAATAGGGCATATTCAGATTCACAGACAGGGATATTTAAAAGACCCTGAAGTGAAAAAAATTATAAAAAATCCTGATTCTGTCATAGATAAATTAAACTTCCCAGAAATTGAATTGATATCAAAGAGAGTAAACCTTCAGGGAGTCCTTTACTCTCCCCAGGAAACTTCTCCTGTCCAGGTGATAGGAGGAGTCTTAGAAAAAGAAAAACTCCTCACTAAATTTGAGGAATATATTGTAGAGGGGGATTTTCCCAAGGCTGAAAGCGAAATTCTAATTGGAAATAAACTCGCAGAGATATTAGATGTAAAACTCAACGAAAAAGTTGTGCTCAGCAGTTCAGATATAAATGCTGAGATATCTTCTTATGCTTTTAGAGTTGGAGGTATATTCAAATCCCCTTCAATGGAAGTAAATAAATTTATAGTTTTGATAGATATTACTGCGGCATCTAAAATAAGCAGTTATAAAAATATGGCAAATGAAATAGTAATAAGGTTAAAGGAGGAGAAATTTATTCCAGATACTCTGAATAAAATTAAAGATATATTAAATTCTGAATATGAGGTTCTAAGCTGGGGAGATGTGAACCCATCCTTAAAATACCAATTTGAAGTCCTCAGTAAATCAATGCTTCTCTTTGGTTTTATCATACTATTCGGAGCATCTTTCGGAATTATGAATGTATTTTTTATGTCAATTTTTGAACGCATGAGAGAATTTGCAATCTTAAGAGCAATGGGACTTAAGCCATTTCAATTAAAAAAGTTAATTGTGTTAGAAGGAATTCTTATCGGGCTTATCTCAATTATAATAGGCTCTTTTCTCAATTCTTTCCTTTATTTATACTTATCGTTTAAAGGTCTTAACCTTTCAGTTTTTGCAAGAAGCCTTGAGATGTGGGGATCCGGTTCTATTATCTATCCAAGTCTAAGTTTTGAAAATTCTATGGGGCTTATATCATTAGTTATAATAGTTGTGTTTCTATCAATAATATTACCAGCGAGAAAATCAGCAAAAATAATCATTACAGAGGCTCTTAGATATGTTTAAAATCTCTTGGAGAAATATCTGGAGAAACAAAAGAAGGACAATCCTGACCATAAGCGCTATCTTGTTTTCTGTTTTTTTACTCAATGGGATGATGAGTATGCAGGAAGGAACATATTCAAGACAGCTTGAAATAACTACAAAAATCTGGAATGGGAAAATCAGGATTTTCGCTGAATGATATTTTGGAAACGAATCTTTAGCAAAAAATTTTGTTTTCTCAGAAAATCTTATAAAAAAGCTTAATTTTATCGGAGAGAAATGGACTGAGAGAATTGATGGATTTGCTTTGGTAAATTTCAAAGATAAAACCTATGGAGCTTCTATTACCGGAATTGATGTAAAAAGAGAGATTGAAACAACAGATTTTAAACATAAAATAATTAAAGGAAGATTTCTCGAAATTGATGAAGAAAACACAGCTCTTGTTGGAGCTAAATTAGCAGAAAATTTGAAATTAAACATAGGAGATGAAGTGGCAGTGGTCGCTCAGGGAAGAGATGGCTCGATCGGTGCAAAGCTTTTAAGAGTTGTTGGAGTAATTAACACAGGAATGATTGATTTAGATAGGTCTAAAATCATTACAAGCATTCTCTCTGCTGATGAGTTGTTCTCAATGGGTGGAAGAGTCACGACGATAGTAATTTATTTTCCCGAGGGAAAAGTAAAGCTTAACAAAGCAAAAGATAAAATCAAATCAATTTTAAGTGATGGTAACTTTGAGGTTCTTGATTGGAAGGAGATTATGCCAGAGCTTTTAGAACTTATAGAATTCGACAGGGTTTCAGGTTATCTAATGTATGCTCTTTTAATCATAATTATCGCTTTCGGGCTTCTTAATACAATTTACATGTCAATTTTTGAGAGAAAAAAAGAAATAGCTGTCTTAAGAGCAATTGGAATGAAGGCCTTTAAAATAGGAAGGATGATAATTCTTGAATCTTTATTGATGTCCACTATAGGTTCTGCTGCAGGATTTGTATTTTCTTATCCTATAATTCTCTACTTCAAGTTAAATCCAATAAAACTCTCAAAAAAAATAACTGAAATATACGAATCCTATTCCTGGGTGCCTGAACTCCATTTTAAACTATCTTTTGAAGTGATGGCATACATAACCGCCGCAATACTTTTCATATCAGTAGTGATGGCTATTTTTCCTGCAATAAAAGTTTCAAAAGAAGAGCTCGCAATTCAACTTAAATTTGAAAAATAAGAGGAGATATGAGGATTATAGAGACTTTTAACCTTTGCAAGTATTACCACGATGGGGGAATTATAAAAGCGATCGATGGAGTAAACCTTAAGATTGACGAAGGAGAATTTACCTCAATAGTTGGACCATCTGGGTCTGGAAAAACTACTCTCTTAAACCTTCTTGGAGGAATAGACAAACCAACTGAAGGAAAAGTTATTCTAAATAGGGTAGATATTTCTTCTCTTCCAGAAAAAAAACTTTCTGAGATAAGGCTTAATAACCTTGGGTTTGTCTTTCAATCTTTTAATCTTATTCCTGTACTTACTGCATTCGAAAATGTTGAATTTGTGCTAATCCTTCAAGGAGTTGAAAAAAAAGAAAGAAGAAAGAGAGTTCTAAAAGCATTGAAAGATGTTGGGTTGGAAGAGCTTGCCCACAGACGCCTCACAAAACTGAGTGGAGGAGAACAGCAAAGAGTAGCTGTCGCAAGAGCAATAATAGGAGAACCAAAAATAGTTCTTGCAGATGAACCGACAGCAAACTTGGATTCTGAAAATGTCATGATTCTCATTGAGCTAATGAAAAAACTTAATGAGGAGAAAAACATCACTTTCCTTCTTTCAACCCATGATGAAAGAGTAGTCAAAATGACAAAAAGGGTGATAAAGCTTTCGGATGGTAAAATCATACAAAGCTAAATGTATTTTTCTATTAATTTTTGCTCCCTGTCTTTATTCTTCAATATCAGGTTATTTTAAAGTAAATTCGTTTTATTTAAATTATTCGAATGAGTTTTCTTCCATTCAGCTTTTAAGATTTAGACTGAAAATTGAAAAAAGCTGGAACTCTTTTTCATTCAAACTCCATTCTGAAACAAATGCTCTAAATGGAAGCGAAAAATTCTACTCTCTTTTTACAGGAAGCCTCTTAGAGGAGCTCAATCCTTTTTATCTTTACAAAGGGAATCAACTTAAAGTTTATCACTTCTTTGACAAACTCTCTCTAAGTTATAAAACAGAAAAATTCATTTTCGGAATGGGAAGAGAAAGAATTCCATGGGGAAAGGCTAAGCTTTTTTCAGTTCTCGATATGTTTAATCCATACAACCCTTTCTCCTTAGAAAAAGAAGAAAAACAAGGCGTTAATTCTCTAAGAATTCAATATTATTTTACCGGGTTTTCCTGGGTAGAAAGTGTTTATGTTAGAAGGAATGGAAGAAATTATTATGGAAGTGCAGTATTCTTCTCAAGTGGACACACTGACATAAACTTTTGTATATTTTCAATAACTGGAGAGATGATTTATGGCGCTGCTTTTGAAGGAAGCAAAGGAAGGTTTGTTTTTAGAGGAGAACTGGCAGTCAAAAAAGAAAAAAAATCATTAATGAGTGACCTTTCGATAGGAGCAGATTACCAGCTGAGCTCAAAAATTTATTTAATTGGAGAATACTTCTCTTCCGACGGATCAGAATTGTATCCCAAAGGAAAAGTATTCGTCATAATTGGAGATTACCAAATCTCAGCTTTATCAAGAATTCAATTCGGTTATTTTAATACATCACCGGGTAACGGAAATTTTCTTTTTTTAAGATTTTCTTATGACATATCAAAAAATTTAGATACACACATTGGTTTTCTTTATTCCAAAGCAGGTTCAAGTGCATGGCAATTTCCAAAAATTGCCTATGCCGGCATCTCATTTTTCTATTAACCTGACCTTTTTAGAATTTTCTTTTCATTCAGAATTACTCACTTGACAAACTTGAATTGAGGAATTATATTGTATATGGAGAACAAAAAGAGAACGAACAGGAGGGAAACGATGATCTCCAAAAAACAGAAAAGAGTCCTCGATGCTATCGAGGAATTCCTCACAAAAAAAGGCTACTCTCCTTCTATAAGGGAGATAGGAAAAGAGCTGGGGTTAGCCTCTCCATCCACAGTGCACAAGCATATTGTTTCTCTTGAAAGGAAAGGATTCATAAGAAGAGGGGAGGAAGGAGTGGAATTAATTCTAAAGAGGCCTCATCTCTCAATACCCCTTGTTGGCCTTGTCCCAGCAGGAAACCCTGAGAAAGCTTTTGAAAACCTGGGAGAAACAGTTGAGATACCATCCTTTTTCTCCCCTGAAAGAAAAGAGCTTTTTGCCTTAAAGGTAAAAGGTAAAAGTATGATCGATGCTTACATCGATGAAGGAGATATCGTAATAATAGAGAAAAGCTCAATAGCCCAATCAGGAGAGATGGTAATAGCCAGCCTTGAGGATGGAAGTGTTACCCTTAAAAGGTTAAAAAAGGAAAACTCTTCAATATACCTTGTTCCTGAAAACCCTGATTATCAACCAATAAAGGTGGAGGAACTGAGAGTGCTTGGAAAAGTGGTTGGAGTTCTGAGGAAATATTAATTTCAAAGGAAACGGAAATCATTTAAGACAGAGAGGCCAGGTACTGCCCTTAATGATGGGTGGTAGAGGATGAAAGAGAGGTAAACGATGAAAAATAAATGGATTCTCCATCTCGACATAGACTCGTTCTTTGCCTCTGTTGAAATTCTCCAGAACCCTTCCTTAAGAGGAAAACCAGTTGTAGTCGGAGGGATGCCATACGAGAGGGGGGTTGCTTCAACTGCCTCTTATGAAGCAAGAAAATATGGTGTTCATTCCGGTATGCCGCTGAAAAAAGCCTATGAGCTATGCCCTAATTGTATCTTTTTAAGGGGAAGCTATCATCTTTACAAAGAATTCTCTGAAAAATTCTTCTCGCTTCTTTCAAGGTACACTCCTGACATAGAAGAGGCATCTTTAGATGAAGCCTATCTTGATTTAACTCACTGTAATCTTCTTTATCCCTCAATTCCATCCCAGGCTAAAAAAATAAAAGAAGAGGTAGAGAAAGAACTCAAGATAGGAATCTCAGCTTCCTTAGCTTCTAATAAACTTCTTGCAAAGCTAGGGACATCAAAAGCTAAACCAGGGGGTTTCATCTATATAGAGCCAGGAAAGGAGGTGGAGTTTCTAGGAGAACTAACAATAGATAAACTCCCTGGAATAGGGCTAAAGACTCAGATGATTTTCACTATGATGGGAGTTGACAGGATAAAAGACCTCTGGGAGATATCTAAAGAAACTTTAAAAAGTCTTTTTGGAATCTCAGGTTACGAGATATTTTTCCAGTCAAGAGGAATTGATGAGAGGATTGTGGAAAGAGAATTCATCCCGAAATCAATGTCAAGAGAGACAACGTTTTTAGAAGATTTATGGGACAGAGAAATGATTTTAGCTCATTTTGCATATCTCTCTGACAGGTTAGCTTCCTCTTTGAGAGAAGAAAGCCTATCTTCCTTTACGGTAGAAATCAAAGTCAGGCTTTCAGATTTTACAACCTATACAAGAAGACAATCTCTCATCTCTCCCACACAGGATATGTATAAAATTTATGAAATTGCAAAGAAGCTTTATTTAAAAAATTTTTACTCCTCCCCTTTCCCTCTGAGGCTTGTTGGAGTGAGAGCTTCTGACCTCGTTAGAGAGATAAATCTTCATCTTTTTGAAGAAAATTTCCTGAAAAGAGAGAACCTTATGAAATCACTGGACACTGTGAGGAGGCGTTTCGGGTTTGGCTCGGTCATTACAGCAATTGAAAGCAGACTTGAAGAAATATATGAATTTGAACAAAGAAGAGGCTTCACCCTTAAAACCGCCTCTCTTACAAAGTAAGGATAAATGAAGTTTCTCTAAACGGAGAAACTGTTATTCTTGTCGTAAAAGAAAAAAGAGGCTATAAAAACTTCTGATCTTGCTCTTAATGGAAAAATTTTTTGGGAGAAGATCTTTTATTCATAGGGATCTCAAAAAAGGAAAAAAAGAATTTTTTTGAAGAGAGAGATTTTTTTTCAAAATTTTTTTCTTTACTCAAAGAAAAAAAATAAATATCATTGGAGAATGGCTAAAAAAATAGCAAAAAATAAAAGCCTGACCCCATTTAAAGGATACATACAGGTATACACTGGGAATGGCAAGGGAAAAACTACAGCTGCTATTGGATTGGCACTTAGAGCTGCCGGAAATGGATTGAGAAGCTATATCGGCCAATTCATGAAGGGACAGAAATATGGAGAGTTAAAATCTATAAAATCTTTTAAAAAATTTATAACTATTGAACAGTTCGGGAAAAAAAGTTTCATTCATGTAAAAAAATTACCAAATAAAGAAGATGTTGAAATGGCCAAAAAAGGACTGGAAAAATGTGAGAATGCAATGCTCTTGGGAGAATATCAGATAATAATTCTGGATGAGATAAATGTGGCAGTTTATTTCAACCTTTTAAAGGAAAAAGATGTTATCAACTTTTTAAAAAAGAAGCCAGAAAATGTTGAAATAATTCTAACTGGAAGATATGCACCTAAATCTTTTATAGAAATAGCTGACCTTGTAACTGAAATGAAAGAAATTAAACATTATTATTCGAAAGGGATTAAAGCCAGGACTGGAATTGAAAAATAGTCAAGTTTTTATAAAGAGACCTCTGAAAAAGTCCATCTGCTTCGTTGCAGCCTCAGCTTTATCGCTCCAACGTACAGAAAGTACGCCTCCGCTCAAAGCTTCCCTGCGCCTTCCATCTGGAGCTTTTTAAGAGGTCTCTTATATATCTACAATATGAAGTATCAAACTAATACAAATGCACTAAATAATGTTACATGTAGGGCAAGGCTTTAGCCTTGCATCAAGCAACCCCCGAATCAACCCATGAAACGAGTTCAGGGCAAGGTTCGGGGAAAGGTTGCCCTACATTTATATTAATGCGTTTGCTTTAGAAAATTATTTTGTTGATTCATAATTACTTTTTCAGAGACCTCATAAACTTATTATTCCTCTTTTCTTTTAAACTCCCTTGTAAATAAGTCATAAACAATCGGAAGAATAAAAAGAGTAAGTAGAGTTGTTGTCAACAACCCAGAACCAATCGTTAATCCTAAAGGAACTCTCATCTCTGAACCTTCTGACCTTGAGAAAACCATCGGAACTGTTCCAAGAATTGTAGTAAATGAGGTTATCAAAATAGGTCTCAATCTTACACTTGCTCCATGCACTATCGCATCAAATTTTTTCATACCTGACCTTCTAAGCCTATTGATATAATCAATCATTACTATTCCATTGTTTACAGCAATTCCAGCAAGCATAACATATCCCATAAGAACAGGAAGATTTATATTTCTTCCAGCAATTAAAAGTCCAAGCACAACTCCTATCAAAGAAAGAGGAATTGTAAACATAATAATAAAAGATTGGGTAAAACTCTCAAACTGAGCAGCCATTATCATGTATGTAATTAGAGTGGCAAGTAAAAATACCCAGACCATGGTTTTGAAAGCCTCGATCATATCATCATACTGACCGCCGTACTCGATAAAATACCCAAATGGCAATGTTTTCTCTATTGGCTCAACTCTCTTTTTTATTTCCTTAACTATCTTTCCAAGACTTCCACCAATGTAGTTCGATTGAATTGCTATCTTCCTTACCTGATTTTCTCTTTCAATTCTGACAGGACCCTCGCTTTTTTCAAGGTATGCCACCTCACTCAAATAAATCTTTTTCCCAAATGGAGTCATGATTGGAAGAGTTAAAATCTCTCTTATATTGTTTCTATCTTCCTCTCTCAATTTTACTCTTACATCAATCTCCTCTCCTCCTGATTTATACCTTGTTGATAGTTTTCCTAATGTTGATGTCTCAAGCACTGAGGCCACATATGCCACTTTTAAACCTAACCTTGAAGCCTTTTCTCTATCAATTCTTATTCTAAACTCAGGTTTTCCTTCTTCCATCGAAACCTTTATATCCCTTAATTCTTTTATTCCTTCCAATTTAGTTCTTATAAGTTCAGAATACCTTTGCAGAACAGGAATATCTTCTCCATAAATATTTATCTCTATCGGACTCATAGAACCACCCATGAACATTGTTCCCAAGTCAATTGCCTCCATTTCTACATTCCTGAAATGGGGGATTTTATTTCGGAGTTTTTCCAGGATTTCCTCTGCGCTTAAATCTCTTTGCTCCCGACTTATCAATCTTACAAATAATGAACCCTCATGGGGTCCAGATGGAGTAAACTCGCTGTAACCTATATCCTGCTCATTAACCCCAACTTCAGCTATTAAAGTCTCAATTGTTTTTTCCTTCAAAGATTTTATCTCCATCTCTGATACAACTCTATCTGTCTCATCGATGTTTGTTCCAACAGGTAATTTTATTTTTAAGAAAAGCATACTTCTATCCACTTTTGGCATGAATTCAGTCCCTACGACTAACACAAGCAAAATTGAAATTATGAATAAAATTAGTACTCCGCCTAAAACTTTCAATTTATTTTTTAAAACTTTCTCCAGAAGCTTTGAATAAAACTTCTTCATCCTTATAAATTGCTTCTCACCGAATTTCCGTTCGTATTCTTCTGGCTTTATCTCTTTTTTGAATAGAACTGAAGCAAGCATTGGAACTATGGTAATCGCGACAAAAAGAGAGGAAAAAAGTGAAAATGAGATTGAAAGAGCCAGAGATCTTGAAAGTTTCCCAACCAATCCAGTTCCAAATACCATCGGAAAAAATACTCCTATCGTGGTCAAGGTAGAAGCAGTAATTGCCATTCCTACCTCAGAGGCACCAAAAATTGCAGCTTTTTCCCTTGGCTTCCCCTCTTCTAAATGTCTGAATGTATTTTCTATTACAACGATTGAATTATCAACCATCATTCCCACGCCCAGGGCAAGGCCAATCAAAGTAAAAAGATTCAAAGTGTATCCTGCTAAATAGAAAGCTATAAAAGTGGCGATAATTGAAAGGGGAATAGCGAGTCCTATAATCAAAGTGGGCCTCCAGTTTCTTAAGAATAGAAGTATAAATGATATCGCTAACAACCCTCCAACGAGTGCATTTGAAGTAGTTCGAGATGCCATCAGCTTTATGAACTCCGAAAAATCCATTACTACATGAAATTTCACATTTTCAGGAAGAGTTTTTTTAATTTCTTCAAGCTTTTTATTTACTTCATTAACAATTTTCACAGTGTTTGCACCTGAATTTTTTTGAATAAACATCACAACACCGCTTTTTCTCATTATTCTTGCTATGTATCTTGATTCCCTGTAACCATCCTCCACAGCTGCAACATCTCCAAGGTATGTGGGTTTTCCCTCCTGAGAAATTCCAACTATGGTTTTCTTTATATCTTCTAAATTGTTAAATTCACCAAGGGTTCTTAAAACATATTCATGGTGATTTTCTTTTATAAAACCAGCTGGAAGGTTCAAGTTTTCCAATCTCAATGAATTTATGATCTGATCAAGAGTTAATAAACGACTTTCCATTGCAAATTTATTTATCAATATGTTTATTTCTCTTAGTTTTGACGAAAATGCTTGGGCAGAAGCAACTCCATCTATTCTTTCCAGTCTTTCAGCCACATTTTTCTCAATTAATTTTTGGAGATCTCTTTCATCCATTTCCCCTGTAATTCCATAAAAAAGCACAGGGAAATCTGCCATATTGAATTTAAGTACCAATGGGTCAGATGCATTCTCAGGCAGGAATTTTTTAAAAAGCCCAATTCTTTCTCTTATATCCTGAGCAGCAAAATCAAGGTTGGTTCCCCACTCAAAATCAACCATAATCAATGATAGACCTTCTTGAGATATTGACCTTACTTTTTTAACGTTTGTTACCGAACTCACCCAGCCTTCAATTGGCTTTGTGATGAGAGATTCCATATCCTCTGAAGAGACCCCTTGATATTGAGTTATGATTGAAACCTGAGGGAATTCAATATCTGGGAATAGATCTAAGCCAAGGTTTGTGAATGAAATAATTCCAACCACAACAACGATTAATATCAGCATTGTTGTGGTAACTTTTTTCTTTACAGAAAATTCAGGAATGTTCATATACCCCTCCTATTCAATTATTTTAATTAATTTTCCTTCCTCAAGAGTATAATTTCCTTCTACAACAACTGATTCTCCCTCACTGCATATTCCGATGAATCTGGCCACTGATTCTGATTGAAACCGGCCACCTGTCGGAGCGAAGTGACGCTGAATTTTCATTATACCTCAGAGTGGCTGGATTGAGTCAAGGATGACTTTCTTTTCC
>JBFLYD010000033.1 GCA_040756905.1 Acidobacteriota bacterium | reverse complement strand
CAGGGATGGCAGAAATCAGATTTTGGTATGGCAACAAATTAGTAGGAATAGAAAAGGTCAAAAATGAAGACCTGAAATTAGTCCACTTTTAAATCTTAAATAGTCCACTTTTAAAATTTAGCTAACAATAACTCAATGCGCCCTTGACAAAATATTAAATATCTTATATTTTAAATCTTTTAGTATATAAAAATATGGAAGTATTAGGGGAAATGAAAACATACATTCCAAAAAAAGATGAGATTCAAAGAAAATGGTGGCTTGTTGACGCAGAAGGCAAAACCCTCGGAAGACTCGCTACAAGAATTGCTTCTCTATTAAGAGGAAAACACAACGTTAAATTCGTGCCATTTCTCGATACAGGAGATTTTGTAATAGTGATTAATGCAGAGAAAGTATCAGTAACAGGAGAGAAAAAAAAGAAAAAAGTTTATAGACATCATTCAGGGTATATTGGAGGGCTAAAAGAGATAACGTTTGAGGAACTTCGCAAGAAAAAACCAGAAAAGATAATTCAGGAAGCTGTCTGGGGAATGTTACCAAAAAATAAGTTAGGCCGAGCTCTCCTTAAAAAATTAAAGGTTTACAGAGGCCCCAATCATCCCCATCAAGCTCAAGTGCCTGAGGTATATCCATTAGAAAATTAGCAGGAGGATAATTGGCAGACTTACAATATTATGGAACTGGTAAAAGAAAAACTTCAATTGCAAGAGTTTATTTAAGGCCCGGCAAAGGAAACATAACTCTTGTAGCCAATAGAAAAATCAAAGCCTTTGAAGAATATTTTTCTCTCGAAGAATGGAGAGAAAGGATAAAACATCCATTAAAAATAACAGAAACTGACAATAAATTTGATCTATTTATAAGAGTTGGAGGAGGAGGCATTTCTGGGCAAGCAGGAGCAATAAGACTGGGAATTGCAAGAGCTCTCTCAAAATATAACCAGGAATTAGTTGCTTCTTTAAAAAAGGCAGGACTGCTTACAAGAGATCCTCGAGAAAAAGAAAGGAAGAAATATGGGTTGAGAGGAGCCAGAAAAGCCCCTCAATATCATAAAAGATAACAATTTGAAGTTAAAAATTAATTTAGTCACCTGAAAAAAGGAGGTAATATCTTTGGTTTCAATTACTATGAAAGAACTTCTTGAAGCTGGAGTCCATTTTGGACATCAAACAAAAAGATGGAACCCAAAAATGAAAGAATACATATACGGAGAAAGAAATGGAATCTACATAATAGACTTACAAAAAACAATGAACCTTTTTAAGGAAACTATAGAATTTACGGTTAATTCTGTAGCCGAAGGGAAAGAAGTTCTCATTGTAGGTACAAAAAAACAAGCTCAGGATATAGTAGAAGAGGAAGCCAAGAGAGCAGAAGCTTTTTATGTAAATCAAAGATGGGTTGGAGGACTCCTGACCAACTTTAATATTGTCAGGAAAAGCATAGAAAAATTAATGGATTTAGAAGAAATGAAAATTGACGGCAGATGGGATATCTTATCAAAAAAAGAGCAATCAAAACTGGAAAAAACATTGAAAAAATTACAAAAAAATTTTTCCGGGATAAAAAAAATGACACAGCTCCCTGGAATTCTTTTTATTATAGATCCTTCTAAAGAAAAAACCGCTGTAGCAGAGGCTACCAAAATGAACATCCCGATAATATCTGTTATCGACACAAATGGAGATCCAGAAAATATAATGTACCCAATTCCAGGTAATGATGACGCAATAAGAGCGATAAAATTATTCGTTTCAAAAATTGTAGATGCAATAATCGAAGGAAAATCAAAAAAGATCAGTGAACCAATTGAAGTCATCCAGGAGCAACAGTCAGAAATTGAAAATAAGGATGTTATCAAAAAATTGAACGTATTAGAATAAAAAATGGAGAGTTAAAATGTATGACTTAATGGAACAGGTTAAGGAACTGAGAAATAGAACGGGGATAAGTATAATGGAATGCAAAAAAGCTCTGGAAGAAAGCAAGGGAGATATTGAAAAAGCCATTGAAATCCTTCGTAAAAAAGGCTTCGAGAGGGCTGAAAAAATCTCTGGAAGAGAAACCTATCAAGGCGCTATTGGTTCTTACATACATATGAAGGGTAAAATAGGTGTTTTAGTTGAACTTGGATGTGAGACTGACTTTGTTTCCCAAAATGAAGAATTTCAAAATCTTGTGAAAGATATTGCGATGCATATTGCTGCGATGAATCCTAAATATATTTCTCAAGATTCTATTCCTGAAAATATTTTAAATAAAGAAAGAGAAATATACAGAGACCAATTAATATCTTCAGGGAAGCCTGAAGCAGTAATTGAAAAGATAATCGATGGAAAAATGAAAAAATTCTATGAAGAAGTGTGCTTGCTTGAGCAACCTTTTGTGAAAGATGAAAAAATGAAAGTTAAGCAATATTTAGCCCATTACATTAATAAATTTGGCGAAAATATAGTGGTAAGAAGGTTTGTGAGATTTCAGCAGGGAGAATCCATAAATTAATGTATAAAAGAGTTCTTTTAAAATTGAGCGGAGAAGCCCTCCAGGGCGAGAGAGGGTATGGAATAGATCCAAACACAATTCAGACAATTTCTCAGGAGATTTCCGAACTTAATTCCCTTGGCGTGGGAATAGCTATTGTTTCAGGCGGTGGAAACATATTCAGAGGACAATTAGCAACAGAACTTGGAATCGATAGAGCTTCTGCAGATTACATAGGAATGCTTGCCACATTGATGAATGGCATTGCCCTTCAGGATGCTCTTGAAAAAAATGGTGTAACAACAAGGCTTCTTTCTGCATTAGAAATCAGACCAATTGCAGAACCTTTTATCAGAAGACGAGCTCTCCGTCACCTTGAGAAAGGAAGAGCTATAATATTCGCAGCTGGAACAGGGAACCCATACTTCACCACTGATACAGCTGCAGCGCTGAGAGCTATAGAAATTCATGCTGAGGTAATTTTAAAAGCCACAAAAGTCGATGGAATTTACAGCGCAGACCCTTTGATATCAAAGAATGCAATAAAATACGAGAAGCTTTCATATTTAGAAGTTCTTGAGAAAAACCTTAAGGTTCTTGATTCGACTGCTATATCTCTCTGTATGGACAACAACATTCCTATAATAGTTTTCAACTTGAGGGAAAAGGGGAACATAAAAAAAGCAGTACTGGGTGAAAAAATAGGAACCCTTGTAAATTAATCAACCTGGTTAATTTAATACTTTAGACATCAAATATTTTATTTTGAGTCATTTTAAAGGACACGTTGCTCAGATGAGGTCTCTGGGTAAATTTTTTGAAGGGGGAAGAAGATGGTAAATCAGATAATAAATGAAACTAAAAAGAAAATGGAAAACTCACTGGAGCATTTTAAGAAAGAACTTATTAAAATAAGAACCGGCAGAGCTTCTATTTCTATCCTGGAAGATATTCATTTTGATTATTACGGAGTTTCTACTCCTATTCCTCAGGTTGCTACATTACAAGTTCAGGAACCGAATTTAATCATAATTCAACCCTGGGACCCATCAGTATCAGGAGAAATAGATAAAGCAATACGAAAAGCAAATATTGGACTTAATCCCATAAATGAAGGTAAGGTTCTAAAAGTTCCGATTCCCCCTCTGGATGAGGAAAGAAGAAAAGAACTCGCAAAATTCGTGAAAAAGCTTTTAGAAGATGAGAAAACTAAAATCAGATTAATCCGACGGGAATCAAAAGAATCGATAAAAGAACTGGAAAAAGAGAAAAAAATCTCTGAAGATGAAGAGTATAAAGGCTATGATAAACTTCAAGAATTAACTGGCAATTATATAAAAAAAGCAGAAGAGTTAGCAGAACAGAAAGAAAAAGATATTCTGGGAGAATAATTTATACAGAATAAGCTTTTGTCCCAAATCTTGTTAGAAGCACTGTCCCGAGGCCAAATATATCGAGGAGAAAAGTAAATAATATCGACAAGCCAGGTATAAAAGAAAAAATCATTAAAAAAACAAATCCAACAAGGACACAAGAAATTTCTGAAGCTGACTTCCATCCAAGAGCAACAGAAAAATTCTTCCCAATCCAATATAGTAAAACAGTTCTTCCGAAAATTTTTATAACCAAATAGGCAAATATGAGTAATATAAGAAAAGGAAGTCCAATTAAAATAATACTTAAGATACAAAAGAAAATTAAAAGGAAAATAAATATTATAAAAACAATAAAACCCATAGCTCCAAATCGTCCCAAATGTTTTGTTAACTCAGAAGAGGAAAATACAACCTGTCTTTGAAATACAACAAAAACAAAAAGTACGATAAAAAACCAGAAAAATAAAAGAATTATTTTGATAATAAAAAGTATGGGAACAAAGGAAAAAGAAAGAATCCCTTTTGAAATTTTGTTCAGGTAATTGTATACATCTCCTTTACTCATTAAATAAACTATTTCTCCTTCTATTATACTCTCAGGATCTTTTATTAATTCTCCTCCTATACAGACAACGCTGCCCGTCACTTTTCCTCTGGATTCAATTGCTATCTTTGAACCAAAACCAACTACATCATCGTCGACCTCTCCTCTTATTGTAATTGAGCCACCAAATGCCACTATGGAATCTAAAGTCTTTCCCTCAATCAGGCTATCTCCTCCAAACGTAACGATTTCTTTTTTGTAAACCTCATCTTTTCCAATAACAACATCTTTTTTTAAATTATTCTCAAAATATGAAAATAAATTTACTGAAAAAAGCTGTAAAAGAATCAGAAAAATAAGAATATTAGAAAAGGCTTGTTTTCTCACTTTGTGCTCCTCTTAAGAAAAATTTTTTTAACACTAAATAAAGCATCAAGATCATGATAATATTTAAGATAGTAATTAAAAATAAAATTGATATATGGTCTGCTCCTAATGAAAAAACTGATACTCTAAAAAATTTAAAAGGTATAAAAATTACCTCTAAAACAAATTTAGAGATAAAATAAAGATTTGAGATTACTCTTGAGAAAGAAGACAAAGTATTTTTTATACTATCGATAAAGAAAAATAAAAATTTTGGAAAGGTGGAAATTTCCCTCTTATAATTTAAAATCGATACTATAAATAATGTTAGATAAAATAAAAATGTTCCTGATGATAAAACAAAAATGATATTTTTTAATTTTACTTTAGCTGGAAAGACTATTTTTAATATTTTCTCTGAAAATTCTTCAGGAATTCCCATTCTTTCAATTGAATTTAAAGAATGAATTAATCCTTTTCTGTCCTCAAAATATTTTAAACATACCTCACATTTATACAGATGATTTTCAATCTCTTTCTTCTCAGTCTGGTCTAAATTTTTTTCAATCAGATCATAAATGTTTTCGGCGGATAAATGATTATTCATTCTTCTTCTCCAGATAATTTCTTATCATTTCACGAGCTCTGAAAATTCTATTTTTTACCGTTCCCAGAGGAAGCCCTTTTATCTCTGCTATTTCGCTGTATGGGAGTTCACTTATATGTCTCAGAACAATTAGTTCCTTTAAGCCTTGTGGTAATAAATCAATTGCTTCTATTATCGATTCTTTTATTCTTTCTTCATTCCATATTTTATGGGGTGCCATACTATCATCTGGAATATCAAAGCCAATTTTTTCCTCATCAAATACATCTCTATCGAGAGATACGGGTTTAACCTTTGATTTTCTCAAGTGGTCAATCGTAAGGTTTGTTGCAATTTTATACAGCCATGTGCTGAACTCATAACTGGGATTATAAACATGAAGGGAATTAAAAACTTTTATGAATATTTCCTGAGAAATGTCCAGTGCATTTTCCATATTCATCACCATTCTGTAAACAAAGTTAACAATTGGACCTTTATATTTGTTGATAAGTATTTCAAAGTTTTCTCTCTCCCCATTCAGAATCTTCCTAACCAATTCCCTGTCAGAAATCTTCATTAAATCCTTTGCATTTCATCCCTCATTTTCTTATACGAAAATCAAGGGAAATAGTTTATTTTTAATAATTTATTAAAATTAATCTGGAATTCCATTTTTTATTTCAAAAATTCCATCTGGTAAATAAATTTCACTCCTGAATTTTTTAAAAATAATCTCGTTCACTGCATCTTCCAGAAATATTGAAATTTTTACTAAATTTATTTTCTCATCTATTTCTAAATGTAAATACATAAAATCTTTTCTCTCTTTCGGAACCAACTTATAAACAATGCTCCTGCTTTTTTTTTCGTGGACAGAGATTTCAAAGTTTTTTGAAATATAATCGGATTTTCTCAACTCTAAAAATAAATTGAATTCTGC
>JBFLYD010000032.1 GCA_040756905.1 Acidobacteriota bacterium | reverse complement strand
TAAATTACTGTGGAAGATAGAGAATGATTTGTCCGTTTATTGCCGGGAGGTAGCTTAATGGTGGACCTTGAAGAAAAAATCAATCAAAGAATTTCTTTATTTGAAAATTCCGATAGGATGTTCCCCGATACTTTCCGATACTTTTAAAATTTAATTTTATGGGAAAATACATTTTAGAATAAAATAGGTAAAAGTTAATAATAAAGGGCGGAGTAAAAAAGATGTTTTTCTCCGCCTTTTTTGTTTATAAATTAATGAAAAAGTTAGCGCTAAGAATCAAATGAGGAAGACTCTTCAGGATTTATGGTAATAAAACCCTCAATCTTTGCAATATTGAGAAGGCGTACATCAGTGCATACAAAAATTAATGTTTTTCCAAGTCTTCTATTTAACATAATAGCAGAGGCAAGTTTTAAAACTTTGTTTGGAAAAAGGAATAATTTTATATAAAATTTATTGTAAATATTTGATGGAAGCTGTATCAAGAAGGAAGATTGTTTTAGCATGGCTATGGGTGGCCCTTTGCTCTACAGCAATTTTTTTAACTGTTCCGGTGGCGAGAAGTATTCAAAAATTTGTCTACAATAATTGGGGAAGGGAGGTCTTTGGATATTTTGTATTAGTGGTTTTAGGAATAGGTTTTCTGGGGTTACTTTATTTTTTATCTTTTAAACTGAAAATAAGGCATGCATCAAATTACTTTTGGCTATTTATTGTAGCTGGGCTTTATCTATACTTTACCTTGAAGTTATGGAAAATACCGGAAGAGGCTGTTCATTTTTTAGAATATGGATTGCTTGGGTTTTTTCTTTTTAAAGCTCTGACTCATAATGTTAAAGATAAAAGTATATATTTTACAGCCACTCTTTTTGCTCTCCTTATTGGGACATTCGATGAGATTTTGCAATGGATAACACCTCAGAGATTCTGGGATTTTCGTGATGCAGGGCTGAATGGTCTATCTGGAGGATTATTTCAGTTGGCAGTATGGAAAGTGGTAAAACCTGTAGTTATATCTGAAAAAGTTAATCCTGAATCGATAAAAATACTTTCTTCCATATCAGCTCTATGCCTTATTTTTCTTGGTTTATGTGCATCAAATACACCAGAACGAGTTGCTTATTATACAAGACTAATTCCCGCTTTATCCTTTCTCCAGAAAGAAGAGTCGATGAGTGAGTTTGGATATAAATACAAAGACCCAGAGATAGGAGTTTTTTATTCGAGATTGAGTTTAAAAAGCTTACAAAAAGAAGATAAGGTTAAAGGAGAAAAATATGCTCAAATATTGAATGAATCCGTTAATAAAGATTATGATCAGTTCTTAAAAGAATATAATCCAATTACTCATCCCTTTATGCATGAGCTTCGGGTTCATCTGTTTCGGAGGGATTCATATTTTGAGAAAGGAAATATCTCTTCCAATATTGATGAAAAAAGAGAATCATATTTCATTGCCTACAAAGAAAATCTTATCTTAAAGAAGTATTTCACACAGAGCATCCAGAAATCAGTTTACAGGTGGAGTGAAGATAAAATTCAAAAGGGGGCTAATTTAATAGATAAAAATAAATTCTACGAAAGCCCTGTCAGTGCAGGTCTTTTCACTAAATTTAGCGAAAAAACCATGTGGATTGTAATATTGGTGTTAATATCCACGTTAATCTTCTTCAATTTAGCCTACTCTTCGATAAGCAAAAAAACGGGGTCCGAATCGGGGTCAGGTCTCAACATTTGACATTTCTGCATTAATCTTGACTTAATTTCATTAAAGTCGATATGTGGTTTTAAGGTCGCTATGGTAGCTTTTTTATTTTTCATTATTTCTATGCTTTTTACATATTTAATTCTTATCAAGGTTTTCTCTTTCCTTTTTCCCCTTGAAGTTCCATTAGAAACTGCATTCTCAAAGGATAATCTTAAGGGTCCTGTCATTGGAAGGAAGATTGGAAAGATTGATGAGAAATCAGCGAAATGTCAAATGTTGAGACCTGACCCCGTTTTTATTTTTAATGACCCCGATTTTATGCCAGGTATGGATTTAAAATGATTATCTGATGTAAAGATGTAACCATTATAATGAATGGAGATTGTTGAAATTAATATATCACTTATTGGAATATTCAAACCTTGTGAGCTTAGTTTTTGCGCGAGATCTCCAGTTGAAATCCATATTTCTCTGGTTGATTCAAAAAAAGGCAATGCCAATAAATAATCTTTTACCAGTTTTTTCTCTTGGGCGTTTTTAATTCCATATAATATTTCAGCAACAATGATTCCAGTTGTTGCAACATTTTCTTCTTCTAAAAGGTTTTGGAGGATATCTCCTGGTTTTGATTTCTTATATTTAAAAAAATCAATCCATATACTTGAATCAACGAGAATTTTTTTCTGCATTAGATAGTTCCTTAATTTCTAAATTTCTTAATTCTTCTATTCGGTCTTCGATTTTTATTTTTCCACGGAGAGAAATTAATTTTTTGATCTTATTTTTTATCACATACTCTTTTAACGCTTCATTTACTGTGCTTGTTTTCGTTTTTTTTGGAGAAAATTTTATAGCCTCTTCAAGAAGCTTCTTGTCGATGTCCAATGTTGTTCTCATATTTTATGCCTCCTTTATATGCTTATTTTATACATATAAAAGAGCTGATGTCAATAGTCATATGAAAGAAAAAAGGGGACAGGCTACTTTTTAATTTTAAAAGATTTACATTTTTTGAAAATTTTCAAAAAAGTAGCCTGTCCCTTTTTTTCCCTTTTTTGTCTTAACAAAGAATAGTTAAAATCAAAAAAGGGCGGAGAAAAAGCGAAAGATTTTCTCCGCCTTTTTTGTTTAAAGATCGAGGAGGAATATTTACTAATACAAATGCAATAAATAATGTTACATGTAGGGCAAGGCTTTAGCCTTGCATCAAGCAACCCCCGAATCAACCCATGAAACAAGTTCAGGGCAAGGTTCGGGGCAGGCTCTAAAGGGTTGCCCTACATTTATATAATGCGTTTGCTTTAATATTTTTAGGGGGAGTTTTTTAAAAAAGTTTAGGGATGGAAAGGTTCATTTTTTCTGTGTAGGATTTTAATTTACGATGGTTGATTTCACTAAGATTGAGGTCAGATAAAGTACTTTCAATATTTTTATTTTTATTTAAATAAATAAAGTCTAATAAAGCTTTTTCCTTTTCAGCAATAAAATAATTATTCTGCCTGATAAATCCCCAAAAATAAATTTTCTTGATTTGATGATATTCGATGATCCCAAATGAAGTCTTGAAAGTCCGTGGAAGCCGGGTTGTAACACAGGTTAAGATTAGGGGGATTTGACTTAGAATGCCCCAGCTGGACAACGCTGCTTGTAAAGAAATATAACTTGGCTGATAAATCCATGAAGAAATTTCTTCTAAATTTGGAAGATTAAATGGATTAGCATAATAGCCACGGCAAATCCTTTTGATAATTTTTCTATCATTTAGTCGGTTAAGACTAACTCGTAAAGAGTAGTTATTCATTTTGCTCAGTAACTTAAGATGATTAAAATGAAAGATTTTCGTATCATAGTGATTCTTGAAAAATTCGAGCCAATCGTTTGTTTTCATCCCTTCTAAAACTCTTTGAAAAAACTTTCTAACACCTCTACCTCTTCCTGACAAATACTAATATATTGAGCTTGAAAGAGTTGTCGATAAGTTGAGGGCAAGAATTTATCCATTTCCTCTTTTAAAATAGAGTGGCCGTCTTTTCTCAACAAAGATAAACGTTTCTTAAATTTCAGTTGAAAGTTCTTTAAACTTAATTCATAATCGTTGATTTTTTTTCTAACTATCCTTTTGATTTCATCATCAAGGGAAAACCCCAGCGTTTGGAAAATAAAATGAATGTCCCAAAGGTCTCGGCCTTTGAGATATTCTCTTGCCCCAAAGGCTAAAATTTTATCAGCTAAAATTTCCTTGGAAGTCTCAACAACGATGGCTGGACTAATGGGAAGGTGCTGAGATTTGAGGATTTGGGTCTTGTTTTGATAGGAAGGCACATTAGCAATTTTGATATTTGTCCTGTCTTTTTCCTTTAAAAAGTCAAGCTCTAAAGTTAGATAAAATCTTTTAAAATGGGGGCTATCTTTTTGAACAATGAGATGAATTTTTTTGGATTGTAGAATAAATTTATTAAGATAAGAAGGAAGCCCATCTAAGCTTTTATTCAATTTGCTAAAGAATTGGTCGTCCCTTTTGGTTAGGACAAAGTCAAGATCCTCTGAATATCGCACTCCCCCATAGGCGAATCTAAGAGCTGTGCCACCCTGAAAAACTAAGTGAGAAAAATCCCCTTTTTTGAAAAGATAATCTAAGATGAGCCAATGGAGATGTTCTTTAAATATTAATTTTGCACTGACTCCTTGAGTTTCTGCCTCTTTAAAAATTTTTTTAGTTTCAATCACACTTTATTTAATATACAAATATGTATATTTTGTCAAGTAAATATGATGGACAGTGTGCTGTCCCATAAATATCTTTACAAACAAAGAGATTCTCCTAAAGCACACTGAAGGGGTATGGGGAAGAGGCTTCCCCATGTCTGGGGGGTGCTCAGCGAAGCGTCTAAGGGGGGCTTGCCCCCATAGGGAAAGTGTCATGTCACAATAGTATAACGAAAGGTATTTAAGTGACATGACAATAGATTTGACTAAAGGTATTTTTCGATCAGGGAGAACTGATAGTTGTAAAAGAGAGCTCCCTTGAGTTTTATGTTTAAATTTCTATCCAAAAGAAAGAAAAATGGAATTATGTTACTGGTTCCCTCTTTATATAGATTCCATGCTTTTTTCTCATTATCATCCAGAACAGGGAAATCGAGTTTGAAAGTTTCAGCTGTTTTCCTTGGATTGCCTGAGATTAGAACAAGTACTGGAAAAAATCCTTTTCCTTTGTAAAGATTGTCTAAAAATTTGAGCTGATTCGAGATTTCGCCAAGGTTTAAATCAGCTCCAGAGGAAAAGTAAATAAGCACAACTTTTCCATGAAAATCCCATAAAGAGATTTCTCTGTCTTTCTGGTCATATAATATAAAATTAGGAGCTATGTAATCGATTCCAGTTCCCACAATAGCCTCAGTTGCATCAAAGTTTACAATGTAGTCTTTTCTTATGCCTACCTGAATCGATAAATCTACATTTGGAGGGGAAAAAGTGTAGCGAAGCTTTGAAGGAGTTAAAGTGTAAGAAGATTTTATTTCCTCTTCATCTATTAAGAAATTATAATATCCTTTTGAGTCTGTGGTTAAGAATTTTGAGCCTTCATTTGATAGGTAAACCCTTGTGGCTTCAAGACCTTTATCAAAGTGAAGGATCTTCCCATGGATTCTGTATGCCTCTTTTAATTTCTTCAGAGGTTTAGGAGGCTCTTTTTTCTTGCAGCTTATGAGGAAAAGGGAGAATGAAGATGCCAATAATATTATTAAGACCGAAGAAGAAAATTGGGGAAACTTTATAAAAGATTTCATTTTTCTCTCCTATAATATATATTAGTGGCAAAAGTTGTAACTGCAGAAAAATTAGGAATTAAATGATGAAAAATCTCCGTCAGTCTTGGATCTATCAACTTGTAATAAAGGTAAAAAAAGGAAAAAAGTAATTATTTCGCCTTGAAAATTGCTTGACATCAATGTATTCTTGAATTAAAAATAACATTTTTAATTAGTCTTAAAATAAAAAAAGCAGTCCCTATTTCAAAAATTAAATTATACCTGGAGGAGAAATGACTGGTTTTGAAGATTTAAAAGAGGCAAAGGAAATTCTGGAAAAAACACTATTTTTACCGATGCCGCAGATGCTCGTGGAGAAAGACGTTCTGATTTCCCAGACTCTGGGAAAGGAGAACATTGTCGGCGTAGGAATCGGAGAGAAAGTTACTAAAGGTAAGCCAACAGGTTATGTATGTGTAAAAGTTTATGTTGTGGCAAAAGCTCCAATGAGTAAAGTTAAGGAAGAAACAAGAGTTCCTGTTGAAGTGGATGGGATAAAGACTGATGTGGAGGAGGTTGGGGTTGTAAGGGCATCGAAAAGAGAAGATAGGAGATTGAAGAAAGGAATGAAAAAGGAGACCGTCCCTATTTTTAACCAAAATCAGAAAAGGTTAAGGCCTGCGTATGGAGGAGCATCGATAAGTCATGAGGAGGTAACTGCAGGAACATTAGGATGTCTGGTTAAAAGAGTGAAAAGCAAGGAAATCGGAAAAGACATGAAAAGAGAAGAGGAATTCGAGAGAATAAAGGAAAGACACAGAGATAAGGAAGGGGTATTTATTCTGAGTAACAATCATGTAATTGCCAATTCAAACCGTGCAGAAAATGGAGATAAGATCCTTCAGCCTGGTGTGTATGACGGAGGAGTCTCTCCTGATGATATAGTAGCGGAGCTTCATGATTTTATCCCTGTTGATTTCGAAAAGATAAACGAAGTGGATGCGGCAATTGCAAAGCCATTATCTCCATGGAAAAAATATGTTTCTCCTCTTATTTTGGAGATAGGAGAAGTAAAAGGAGAAAAAGAGCCTGAGCTTGGAATGCTTGTTAAAAAATCAGGAAGAACAACTGGCCTTACTTCAGGAAAAATTACAGGTTTAGATGCAACTTTTAACATTGGTTATGATAGAAGAATAGCAAGGTTTCGAGGGCAGATTGTTATAAGCCCAAGAAAAAAAGGAGTTGCGTTCAGCCAAGGTGGCGATTCAGGCTCTTTGATTGTGAATGAGGAAAATTCAGCTGTTGGGTTATTGTTTGCAGGAAATGAAGACGGAAGTATTACCATTGCAAATCCGATAAATGTGGTATTTGAGAAGTTAAAAATTAAAATAATGAAGGACTAATAAAAAAGTGGGAATTTTTTTCTATTTAAAAGTAAAGAAAAAAAGGTTGACAATTTTCTAAATTTATACAAAAATTTTAAAGAGGTGAAAATTTAGATGGCAAAAATAAATATATCTTTACCAGATGAGATTTTAAAAGAAATAGATAGAGAAAGAGAGAGAATAAATATTACCCGTTCTAAATTTTTAAGAAGGGCTTTTGAAGTATATCTTAAAGTGCTGGAGGAGGAAAGAAAGGAGGAGGAGAAAAAGAAGGGCATAAGTCGAGCAATAGAGCTTCAGGAAAAGATTCAAGGAATTGTTGGGAAGGTTGATTTAGTAAAAGATTTAAGAGCGTGGAGAGAAACCCGAAAGTGACTTTTGAGAAAAAGCCGTGTTATGTAATTGATGCTTCAGTTGTTTTGAAATGGTTTTCTCGATATGATGAAGATAACTTAGAGAAAGCCAAAAAAATTAGAAAAGATTTTAAAGAAAGGCGCATAGACATAATTTCTCCCGAATTATTGATATATGAAATTGCAAATGTTTTAAGGTATAAAGAGAGTATAGAAGAAAAAGTAGTATTGGATGCAATCAATAGTATTTATGAAATGAGAATTTTAAGTTCTGTAAGCCAGATGATTATGGAAGATGCAATAAAGTTAGCAAGAAATTTTAATATAACAGTTTATGATTCAACTTATTTAGGCTTTGCTAATAATTTAAAATATCCTTTAGTCACTGCAGATAAAAAGCTTTATGAAAAAATAAAGGGTTATCCAGGCATTATTTACATCAGTGAATATTAGGCTAGTGCTGAGTTGCATAAATTATGGTTCTGTCATTCCCGCAGGCCTTAAGCGGGAATCTATTGATTTTACTGGGTTCCTGCTGGAGTTTACCCTCATAAAAATGGGGGGCAGGAATGACGAATATAAAACGCTAATTTATGCAACTTAGTACTAATACAAATGCAATAAATAATGTTACATGTAGGGCAAGGCTTTAGCCTTGCATCAAGCAACCCCCGAATCAAGTTCGGGGCAGGCTCTAAAGGGTTGCCCTACAAATTATATAATGCGTTTGCTTTAGAATAATGAATAATGAAGACCTGACCCCCAATTAATTTTCTTTTGTTTATTTTAATAATTTGGTAGAATTTTTTTTAAAGTGAGGTACATGAAAGATGAGTTGGTAAAAAAGATAAAAAATCGGACTTCAGTTATCGGAATAATAGGGCTCGGGTATGTTGGGCTTCCACTGGTTCTGAGGTTTTCTGAGGAAGGTTTTAAGATTATCGGGTTTGACATAGACAATAGTAAAGTTGAAAAATTAAACAAAGGAAAAAGCTACATAAAACATATCCCTGAGGAGAGAATTAGAGCTCTTGTCTCAACAAATAAATTTAGAGCTACCACAGATTATTCAGAGTTAAAAGAAGTTGACTGCATTATAATCTGTGTTCCTACTCCATTGAACGATAAAAAAGAGCCTGACCTTTCTTATATTAAAAATACAACTGGTGAGATTGCAAAAAGTTTAAGAAAAGGACATCTTGTATCTCTTGAAAGCACAACTTATCCTGGAACAACAGAAGAGATTTTACTTTCCGAGTTTGAGAGAAATGGGTTGAGGGCAGGAAAGGATTTTTTCCTTGTTTTTTCTCCTGAACGGGAAGACCCTGGAAATAAAAAATATAATACAAAAATGATTCCAAAGGTTGTTGGAGGTGTCACTCCTGAATGTGCTGAGGTTGGTAAGGCACTATATGAACAGGTAATTGATAGGGTAGTGGTTGTATCATCAGCTAAAGTCGCAGAGTTTACGAAACTTCTTGAGAATATTTTTCGGGGTGTAAATATTGCCCTAGTTAACGAGATGAAGATGCTTGCAGACAGGATGGGAGTTGATATATGGGAGATAATTGAAGCTTCTTCAACAAAACCATTTGGATTTATGCCATTTTATCCAGGTCCAGGGCTCGGTGGACATTGCATTCCGATAGACCCATTTTATTTATCATGGAAAGCAAAGGAATACGATTTTGAGACAAAATTTATTCAATTGGCAGGCGAGATAAATACGAATATGCCATATTATGTAGTAAGGAAGATTATGGATGCTCTTAACGAAAGGGGAAAGGCGATTAAAGGGTCGAAGATTCTGATTTTGGGTGTTGCGTATAAAAAAGATGTGGATGACAACAGGGAATCGCCCGGAGTAAAGATAATTGATTTGTTGAAGGAGAAAGGAGCTCTGGTTGAGTATAACGATCCTTATGTACCTTCCTTTTCAGGGATGAGACATTATCCGGAGCTTTCGATGGAAAGTGTTGAAATCAGAGGAGGAAAGTTAGGAGAATACGATTGTGTTGTAATTTGCACAGATCATTCTGCATATAAAGAGTATGGATATGAAAGGATTGTTGAAGAAAGCAGCCTTGTTATTGACACAAGAAACGCCACAAAAGGAATAAATTCTAAAAAAATTGTAAAAGCCTGATAAAAAGGGGAGAGGCTACTTCTCAGTTCCAATCTGGGAATTTATCCTGTTATCTCCATCATTAAAATTTCAGAGTCTCCGTCTCGATTTGACTGGAAAACAATTTTTCCTTGATAGTCAGGAAAAATTATTCACAAATTATGCACAATTGTAAATTTTGGAGTTTGACAAATCTGAGAAAACCATTAAAAATATTGATGTGCGCCTGTAGCTCAGATGGATAGAGCAAGGGATTCCTAATCCCTGTGTCGGGAGTTCGAGTCTCCCCAGGCGCCTTTTATTTTTCTTTTTTTCTTCTTTTATTATCCTTCTTTATTTATTTCCTTTCTTTTTTCCTTTTTTTATCTACTTCCTATCCCTTAACTCCACAACTATCTATCCCCTATCTATACTTATCTACTTATTATCTATTTCTATCTTTTTTTTGATTCTGTTGAAAAAAAGATGGTTTTTTCGGGTTTTGAACATTGCAAAAAAGGACAGGGATATTTTTGACCTCATCAAGTTAACATGTTATTATTATTTATTGAAGACTTAACATTTTCGAGATGGGAGAGATTGGATGAAACGAAAGTTAAGGAAGAGAATGAAGGAGGATGAGTTTTCCCATGCATTCTTTCGACTCCTGAATTTCACAAGAAAGCACAAAAGAGAGATAATTACAGGGTTGATAACTGTTTTAATAATTATTTTAGGCTTTTCTGGATTCACGCTGTGGAAGGAGTATTCAATCAGTAATCAGAATGAGCTTCTTGGAAGATATTTAAATTCAAGAAAGTCAGATGTGTCAGAACTCCCTGGCAAATGGAAGCCTCTTTATTATATAGAATCAGCATCAAGATTAATTGAAAATGGGAAATTGGCTGAAGCTGAGCGAGAGCTTCAGACAATGCCAAAAAAGAAGGGAGATTTTTTTTATTATAAATATTTACTCCTTTGTGGGGAGATAAATTTTCAGAGAAAAGATTTTAATAAAGCTCTTCAATATTATAAAGAAATTGAAAATGCAAAGCCAGAAAACTTCCCATGGGAAATCACTCTTATAAGGATGGGAGATTGCTATTTGAAGATGAACAAACCTGATCAGGCAAAATACTATTACAATCGGGTAACCATCGATTTTCCAGACTCATATTTCAGCATCGACGCCCAAAATAAGTTAAATAAGCTCCAGTAAATTTAATTTAACATTTAAAAGAGGTTAACTCATCAAAAGGTTGTTATAAAGTCAAATGTCAAGACTAAATTAGTCTTGACCCAGAAAATCATTGGTGTCAATCCCAACACCTAAGGTAAAAAAATGACACCTAAAAACAATTCTAAAACCTATATTAAATGAATAATGAAGATCTGACCCCTACAATTTTAGGAGTTTTTTATATTTGAGACAACCTTAACAGTATTTTCTTCAATTTGAGAGATGAAATTTTTTTGCAACCATTTGAGCAACAGCCCAGAAAAATATAAACCTTGATTTTCCAATTTAATTTTTTATTTGGTGCAGGAAAATAATTTTGATATAATATTTTTTTATTATTTCTGTAAAAGGAGGAATGAATGGCCCTTTATATTACTGAAGAATGCATCAACTGCGGGGCATGTGAACCAGAATGTCCAAATGAAGCAATCCACGCTGGCGACCCAGTATTTATTATTGAATCTGATAAATGCACTGAATGTGTGGGGCATTTCCCTGAGAGTCAATGTGTTGCAGTGTGTCCTGTGGATTGCATAAAGCCTGATTCAAATTTTCAGGAGACAAAAGAACAGCTCCTGGAGAAGTTTAAGAGGCTCCATCCTGATAAAGAGCCAAAACTTTGATATTTAGTTTTTAATAAATATTTTGGATTTTTAAGTGGCAGACGAAAAAGAAAAAGTATCTTCTGCTTTAAAAGAAATAAAGTATCCAGGCTTCAGCAGAGATATAGTATCATTCGGAATAGTAAAAGATGTTGAAATTCATTCTGATTGTGTGAAAGTTCATTTAGGATTTACCACATCAAATGATGATGTAATCGAGCAGATAAAGAATGCTGTTTCAAAAAAGATGTCTGCGCTCACAGATAAAAAAATAATTCTTGAGGTAAGGAGGATGCAGGAGAAGACCGTAAAGGAAGAGGCTGATGTATATGCGGACAGGCTTCCGATTCCGAATGTAAAATATGTTCTTGCAATAGGAAGTGGAAAAGGTGGCGTTGGAAAAACTACAGTGGCAGTGAACTTAGCTGTTTCCCTTGCAAAGAGAAATGCTTCAGTTGGACTGCTTGATGCGGATATATATGGACCGAATGTGTCGATCATGCTTGGAATAAATGATTATGACCCTACTGTAAAAGAAGGTACAAAGCTAATGCCTTACAATAAGTACGGCATTAATGTAATGTCAATAGGCTTTTTCATTTCTCTTGATTCACCTGTTATATGGAGAGGTCCAATGGTTCACAGGATGCTGATGCAATTTCTGAGAAATGTTGAGTGGGGAAACCTTGATTTTCTGGTTGTGGATTTGCCTCCAGGAACAGGAGATGCTCAACTTACTCTCGTTCAGAAAGTACCAATTTCAGGTGCGATAATAGTGACAACCCCCCAGGATGTCTCTCTTGTGGATGCGAGGAAAGGTTTAAAGATGTTTGAGAGTGTGAATGTTCCTGTGCTGGGGATTGTGGAGAATATGAGTTATTTGCAGTGTCCGCATTGTGGAAGGAGAATCGATGTATTCAGGGCTGGAGGTGGCAAGAGAACGGCAATGGAACTTGGAGTTCCTCTTCTGGCTGAGATTCCAATCGACCCTAATATGAGTGTAATATCAGATGCTGGAATTCCAGTTGTAGAGTCTGATTCAGGAAGTCTTCATTCAAAATTATTTTTTTCTTTAGCTGACCAGGTAATGAAAAAAATAGGATATATACAGTAATAAGTAAACAGTGAGCAGGGAGTAGTAAAAGATTAATTGATATACAAAAAAGAGGAGAAATACAAAAAAATTTAAAAATTAAGCAATTTAGCCGTGAGCAAAAAATCGTGAGAAAAATATAAAGAATGAATAAAGATAGAATAATCAATCTGGAGTTCGAGAAAGGAACGGAAGAAAAACCTGTATATTATTTTGAGCCGCCGAAGAGCAGGATCTGGATAAATATAGTCCTTTTTCTGTTTACCATTCTTTCCACTCTTTTTGTTGGGATTAACTTCAACATTGGATTTTACTATGATGAAGCTTTGCTAAGAGATACAAGATTTTTACAGGAAATTCTTTTATCTCCTGATATTTATTTTAAAGGTTTTTTGTACACATTGACTCTTATGGGAATTCTTTTAGCCCATGAAATGGGCCATTATCTTACAAGCCGTTATTACAATATACCTGCATCGCTTCCCTATTTTATTCCATTTCCAAATTTAATCGGGACTTTTGGAGCATTCATTAAAATAAAAGCTCCTGTCACAAGGAAAAAGGCTCTTTTCGATATTGGAGTTGCAGGTCCTTTTGCAGGATTTGTCGTTGCAATTCCTTTTTTGATTTATGGACTTAAGATTTCAAAGCCAGTATTATCTATCTCAAAGCCAGGTGCTATGATTTTAGGAGAACCGATTATTTTAAAAATTTTAACAAATATTTTCTTAAAGGATATTCCCGATAATTACCATCTCTATTTGCATCCAATAGCATTTGCTGCATGGTTTGGTTTGCTTGCCACTGCTTTCAATCTTTTTCCCGTGGGACAGCTCGACGGAGGCCATATTCTTTATGCGCTCATAGGGAAAAGAGTTGTTTTATTTTCAAGGATATTCATGGGATTAACTGTTTTGATGGGAATATTTTTCTGGCAGGGCTGGCTTTTCTGGGCTGCAATTTTATTCATCATGGGGATAAGACATCCTTCCATGCTCGATGAGACACCCCTCGATAAAAACCGAATATTTTTAGGAATAATTGCAATGATAATTTTTATAATCTCTTTCACTCCCTCCCCGATAAGATTAGCCCCCTAAAGAGTGTTAAAACGGGGTCTAAAACGGGGTCTGTTAAGAGTAAAGCGGGGTCAAAAGCGGGGTCAGGTCTCAACATTTGACATTTTGCTGATTTTTCATTAGTCTTTCCAATCTTCCTTCCAACGACAAGACATTTAAGATTATCCTTTGAGAATGGATTTTCTAATGGAACTTCAAGGGGAAAAAGGAAAGAGAAAACCTTGAGAAGAATTAAATATGTAAAAAGTACAGAAATAATGAAAAATAAAAAAAGTAACTATAGAGACCTTAAATCCACGTATCGACCTTAATGAAATTAAGACAAGATTAATGCAGAAATGTCAAATGTTGAGACCTGACCCCGAAATTTCCGCCACCCTTCCTGCTCACTCGAAAAATATAATGAGAGAGAACTTCTGAGCGAAGGGGAGGGTTGGACTTTTAGTTTAATTTGACTTGAAATTCCTGATCTGTTAATTTAACCTTAAAGGGAGATAATATTAAGGAAAGAGGAATGAGTTCAGAGAAGAAAATCGGGAAATTTGATGTTCTGAAAGTTCTCGGGAAAGGCGGGATGGGGCTCGTTTACCTTGCAAAAGATCCTCATATCGAAAGGCTTGTTGCTATAAAGACTATTAACATTGAAAAAGAAATGGAAAGAGAGGAGTGGGAGCTATTCAAATCAAAATTTTTCAGAGAAGCAAGAGCAGCAGGAAATTTAATTCATCCAAACATAGTTACAATATTTGAAGCTGGCGAGTTGAAAGATATGCCATACATCGCGATGGAGTACATCAAAGGGAAAACTCTGAAGGAATACATCGACGAAAAAGAAAGGCTTGAGCAGGGAGAAGTAATAAATTTCATGATACAGGCGTGTAATGCCCTGGAGTTTGCGCATAAAAATAACATCATTCATCGAGATATAAAGCCTGCAAATATGATGGTTACAGATGATAACGTCTTGAAGATAGCTGATTTTGGCTTGGCAAAGGATATATCCACAAGCCTTGAAAAATCAGGGAAAATATTTGGCTCTCCTAAATACATGTCTCCTGAGCAGATTAAGGGCGAAAAGATGGATGGTAGAACAGACATTTTCAGTCTTGGAATTGTGATGTATCAACTTCTGACAGGGAAATCTCCTTTTGAGGGAGAGTCGATTTCACAGGTAATATTTAAAATTCTAAACACAGACCCGCCATTTCCAGACCAGATAAGAAAAGATATTCCTAAACCCCTGGCTGAAATAGTTATGAAGGCAATCAGGAAAAACCCGGATGATAGATTTAGTTCCGCAGCAGAATTAAGGCGTGCTCTTCAAAATGCAAAGAAAATGCTCAAAATCGGAGGAGAAACAACATATTTATACGAAAGAGAAATTCCCCGGCAAGAAAAGACTTTTTTACTTGAAGAGCCAGAGGAGAAAAGAAAGGTCAATGTCGTAAGGGTTTTGATTTTCCTTTTTTTATTCGTTCTAATTGGTTCAGGAACATATCTTGTTATAAATAAGAATAAATTTTTCCCTGGCGAGGAAAAAGAGCAAGCTCGAGGAACGGTAATCACCCAAAAAGAAAAAGCTGAAAAAATCAGAGGTGATATGGATAATTTAAAACAGAAGCCTATGGTGAAAGAAGGAATTTCCCCGGTTAGTTTCAGAGAAGTAAAGTTAATTCCAGATGATTCAGATTCTTTGATTTTTATCGATGGAAAGCAAATTGAAGGAAATATATTAAAGATTAGTGGGAATGATAAAAACGTTCATATAGTCAAAGCAGTATCAAAATGTAAAGAAGGGGAAATAAAGATTGATCCTGCTGAGTTGAAGAATGAGTATCAAATCCCGCAGAATGTTTCAAATAAAGAAATTTTAGTAAGTTCAACACCTCCTGGAGCGAAGATTTATGTAAACGATAGATTGGAAACATCGCTAACCCCTGCAAGGCTCAGCTTTACGCTCTGTGAAAATTATAAAATCAGGGTGGAGAAGGAAAATTTTAATACATATTCAAAATTAAATGTATCGTTTACATCAAGAGATAAGGATGTTTTTCATGTGAGTTTAATTCCGATTCAGGAATTGGGAAGATTAATGATTGAATCTCGATTTTCAATTAAAGTTTATGTTGATGATAAATTATTTCCATTGAACAGAGAATCTCAGCTCAGCCTTGGAACTCATAATGTTAGAATAATTGATGAAAGTATCTATTATAAATATTCTTTTGATGTGGATATAGAGAGTAAGGATTCTCCAGTTAAGTGGAATTATGAGAAGCCCCAAACAGGGTTTTTAGAGCTTCTTGTAAGACCTGAGAATGCAAAAATTCTCATCGATGATTTTTTATTAAAAAGAGGAGCTGAAAGATACATTGAAATAGCAGTTGGAGACCATGTTTTAAAATGCACCTGGCCTGAGAGTTCTCAGACAAAAGAGAAAATATTTAGAATAAGAGCTGGCAAAACCGAACGGGTAACTATTATGGCAGATACCATATAAAGTAAAGGTGGAAAAAATGCAAAAAATGAGACCTGACCCCATTTTGTTTGCATTTTTTATTCTTTTTTTGTGTGGTTTTTTGGGTTTGGCGCAGGAGGATGAGACGATGGTGCTTAAGATTTATCAGAATGCCCTTAAGCTTTTGAAGGATGGAAAAACTGAGGAAGCTTTAGGGGATTTTGTTAAAATCTCAAAGTCCTACCCTAATTCAGAAATAGCTGATGATGCTCTGATGCAAATCGGAAACATTTATTATCCATATGATGATATAAATTTTTCTGTGGATAAAGGGGGTATAGAAAATGCAAGAGATTATTACACAAGGATAGTTCAAAATTATGTTGGTTCAAACAGTGCTCCAATTGCATATTTCAAGCTTGGCTTGATGAAACTCGACCCTCGATTTGAAACATTCAACATCAACGAGGCTTTTGCCAATTTTGAACGGATATTGAACATCTATCAGAATTATTCCAATTATTTTGAAGGTTATTTTGGAAAAGGATTGATTTATTTTTTACAGAAGGAATATCCGAAAGCAATAGGAGCGTTTTCAAAAATAATTCTCCTTTCTGATGATAAAAGGTTAATCTCAAAGTCATATTACTATATAGGGTTATCCTACATAAAATCAGGGAATTTTTTAGAGGCGATGAAATCATTCGGAAAAGCTCTTTCAATCAGGGAGGAGTCAGAGTATTTACCAAAGTCATCGAGTGCATTGAAACTCGCTTTCAAAATTTATCGATTGCAGAATAGAGAAAAACCTGTGTATAAAAGAGATTCCGATTTTACTTTAAGGAAAAAAATAGAGAAAGGAATAAGAAGGTGTTATAACCTTCGATGTGATGGAAGGAGCAATGTTTACATTCTTGATGAAAAAGAAGATAGAGTTGCGATCTGGAATACCCTTAACAACACTTTTTCCACAGTAACAATTAAAAAACCCAATTACCTTTTTGTAAGTCCGCAAGGAATAATTTATACAGCTGAAGGTAATCAAGTAAGGGTGGGAGGGAGGTACATGACCCTGGAAAAGAAAGTAGGTACTAAAATTGAAGTTTTAAAAAACATCCAAAAAATTTTAGTTAATAGCATTGGAGAGATATTCATCGGAGATAAAAATGAAGATACCCTTCAGAAGTTTGGAAGAGATTTAAAATTTGAAGGTTATTTTTCAAACAAGATTAATTACATTCCCTCGGATATGGAGATAGATTCGTATGGAAATTATTATTTTTTGAATTCAAAGGATAATTTTTTTGAAATATTTAACGCAAGAGAAGAAAAATTGATGAGGGTTTCATTGAAAAACATCCTGAAGAGTCCGGTAGATTTAACACTTGATTTGATTGGAAATGTGTATGTTCTTGATGATGAGTTAAAAAAGGTATCCGTTTATACGAACGAAGGATTTAATTTAGGAATTCTGGACAGCACAAATGTATCTAACTATAATTTTCAAAAACCAAAAGCCATAGCAATGGATAATTTAAACAATCTTTATATATATGATGAAGATTTAAGAGATGTTTTGAGGTTTCAATGAGGAAAATATTTGCAATTACATTCATTTTGATTGTATTAATCTGTCTGAATAATTTTTCCCAGGAAGCTCAGATAAACAAAGAAGAAATCCTTAAAAATTATGATCTGGGATTGGAAGAATTCAATAAATTGAACGACCTTGTGGCAATCAATTATTTTTCAAATGCAATCGAGGCATGCAGGATGTTAGAGAAGACCCAGGGGCTTCCTTCGGATTTAAAGATAATTTATGAAAAGTCCCTTGAATACAGAGCAAGGTCAAATTTCAATCTTGGACAGAACTCAAAGGTCGAGGAGGATTTTATTGAATTGTTGAAAATAAACCCCAATTATACGATTGATATCTCAAAAGTTTCGAAATCATTTGCAGACCTTTTCTTCAACATCAAAGACAGCCACATGGGAGTGCTCACGATAAAAACTCAGCCTGAAGGATGCCAGGTTTTTGTGAACGACAAACTCTTTGATGTAACTCCTCTTGTCGGAAGAGAGCTTTTTGAAGGTTCTTATAAAATCACAGTGAAAAGTGAAGGATATTTTCCATATGAAGAAGTGGTTTACATTTCACCTTCTTCTCCAGTTCAAAGGAATCTAATTCTCAAGCAGAATTCAAGAAATTGTATAATACTTACAAAACCTGATGATGTGGAGATTTACATAGATGATATATTTGCTGGAAAGGCTTCTCTCACCGCGTCCCCTGTCCTTCTGGATAAGATAAAAAATTCTGGAATTTCAATCGACAGTGAAACAGGAGTTCTGGAAATTAAGTACCTGGAGATAGGAGAACATAGATTAAAATATAGAAAAGATTGTTATGAACCTTTTGAAGCCAAGGTTACGATTAATTTACTTGAGGGAGAAAATCCGCCCTTAATTTTTGAAACAATAGAGTTAGATAAAGGAGTTGGAGAACTGAATATCGAATCCGAAATTTCAGGAAATCTTTTTATCAACAATGAATTTTCAGGGCAGTTGCCAAAAAAGATTGAAATCTGCTCTGGAACAAAAGAAATACGGGTTGATTTTGGCCAGAAGGGAGAATGGATAAAAAAAATAGAAGTTAAAAAAGGAGATGTGTTTAAATTTAAGGCAAAACCAATCCCCTCTTTATTATATTTGGGAATCAGCAATCCGGGAAAGTTTTTAAACGTGGAGAAAGATTTTGAGAAAGGGCTTTTCTCAATATTTTCAGGGATTGAAAATTATAATTTAAAATTCATTAATAAGGATGAGGCTGAAGGATTTTTAAGGGATAATGGAACCTCTTTCGATAACTTATGGGAATTTTTGGATAAAATTAGTGAAAGAGATTATATAAATTTTATCGGAAAACTCCGAACCAAATACAATTTTGATTTGCTTGTGATCGGATATTTACCTGGCAAAGAACCACAGAAAAATGCAAAAATAGGCCTTTTTACTTCTTATCAGAAAGAATTTGATAAAAAAGACATCAATCTTTATTTGAACATAAGGGAAGACGAATTCTGGAAGAAAATTGATAAACCAGCAGAAGTTTTTTCCCGATATACTGGCTTTGACCTTATTGATGGTTTGAACCCGAATGGCCCTGTTGTTCTTACAATTGAAAAAGATAGCCCTGCAGATAAAGCAGGGATTAGGATCTTTGATTGTATTGTATCAGTGGATGATAAAAAAGTTAAAGATTCTAAAGAGTTTAAGAATTATATATCAATATCAGAAAAAGAAGCAGTTAAAATTTCATTTGAAAGAGAAGGTATTCAAAAAACTGTTGATGTCAGATTGTCAGAAAGACCAGTGTTTCTCTCATTCAACAGAGAAGATATTCTATATTCAAAGATGCTTGCAGATCTTCAATGGGGTGCGAGGGGTAACCCTGAACTAAAAGATGTTTATGCTGTTTACTCTGCGATTTGCTTTATCCATTTCAACAATCCAGGAAAAGCGATGGAGATACTGAAAGATTTAGAGGCAGGGAAAAAATATACGATTAATGATGGAACGATAAATTATTTAAAAGGAATAGCTTTGAAAAGATTGGGAATGAATCAGGAAGCAAGAAATGCCTTTGAGGTTGCTTTAAAGGATAAAGATGCATATTTTATTAATTCAGATGAAATCAAATTGGAACCTTTGATTTTATATGAGTTAGAAGAAATAAAATAAATTTTAAAGTAAATAGGTTTTTATATTTGGTTAATAGTGCTGCTAAGACTAATAAGAGCTAACTTAATCAATGATGAAATATCTAAAGAGAGCTAACCTCATTTAGGGATTAAAATGTAACGGCATTAATTCTGATAAAAAGTTAAATCCTATTCTTCATCTTCAGGAACTTTTGCTGTCCATACTTCCCAGACTCCATAGATTTTACCAGGGATTTTTTCATTAACCCGAATATAAGTTGAACCAAAGACTCCCTGAAATGCTCTCATCACAGGAACTCTTACTATGTAACCTTTAAATTTTCCTTCTGTAAAAATTTGGGTGGGGTTTATTAAAGCATCTAGAGTCCAGTCTTTTTTCGGATCATGATCATGAACAGTCTGCAAGGCTCTATTTCTTGACCTGACACAGGCATACTGCATTCCACTTATAATTCCGGTTAATTGAATTATCAATGCCATGCAAAGGAAGAAGAATATGAAAAGAATTATAATTTCAACTGCACCAATCTGCCCTTTCTCTTTGTTTTTGAGCTTTGATTTAATTGAATATAGTTTTTTAAACATTTTTTTATTTTTTCAATAAAGCTTTTCTATAAAAAATTGTTCAACTGCTCTTGATGTAGCTTGAGTTAATCCACCTGGCTGGATCAACCATCTGAAAAGTAAACTCATGATTGCCGCACATATGGCAAAGATTAATATAGCCAGTATGAGATATTCGATGGTTGTCTGTCCTCTAACCAGGATGAGGTTTTTGCCTTTGGAATATCTAAAACGGAAATCCCCTATCTCGATTTGCGCAATTAAATTTTTCCATAAATTATCCGTATTATAAATTAGAGTGTTGAAAAATTTATGAAAATTTGATTTTTTCTGAAAAATACTTAATTCATTTGAAAAATAATTTTTAAATAATGAAAATACCAAAGCCTTACCCTTTTTTAATTATTCGTCACTTCTAAAAGATTCTATGCCTAAGAAAAGTTGATCCATAGTATTGTAAATAGCTGCTTGTAAATTATTTCTGATTTGAGGCCATATCAATCCAACAACAAATACTATAAGCGATATAGCAAGAATACCAAGCACCAAATATTCAATCGTTGCCTGCCCTTTTTCATTCTTTCTAAGTAAATTTAGCATTGTATTAATCATTTTCTATTATTTAATTCTATTAACTTTTTTTTCAAAAATCAAATAAAAAATAATTTAGGGATGAGATCTTCATTATTCATGGAAGCTCATGAAACTGCGTGAAGTTTAAATTTGGGACTTAGTCCTCTTCTACTGCGTAAGCTTAACATAAAATTTAAAATAATATATTGATAAATAAATATTTAATAATGAATAATGAAGATCTGACCCCTTTAATTTAATTATTTGACAAAAGGGTGAGGGGTGTGGTAAATGGAAAGGAGAAAATGGATAAAAAAGAGAAAAAGTCTAAAGGGCAGACTACGATAGAAGCTTTGATTTTGATGGTGGTAATTACCTTGGCAGCAATTGCTTTTATAAGAATTATGTTCCAGACCCCTTCTCCAATTTTTGGAGGGAGAACTTTAGCTCAATTTTTAACTGAATACATTTTAACTCCTTTATACGACAAAATTTTTAACACATACCAGTAAAAAAATGTAAACAATGAAGAGATAACAGTGAGACATAAACAGTGAAGAGTGAAAAGTGAACAGTGAGCAGAAAATGGGAGGCCGTAAATAATGAATAATGAGCTATGAATTACGATTTAAAAAACTTTAAAATGTTAGTAGAAGTAAGAGGAGAAATCATGAGGATGAAAAGAAAAAAGCAGAAGGGGCAGGTTTCGCTGGAGATTATATTTACATTTTTAGTTTTGATTGTTCTGATGATGGCATTTGTTCAGATTGTTCTTTTTGGTATTTCTCAAATTTGGGTGAATTATGCTGCGTTTGCAGTTAACCGTGCTTCTTTGGTTGGAGGAGATGTAAATAGCGTGGCAAGACAGGTTCTTTTAGGAACTTTTCCAGGGGGTTTTCCAAGACCAGATATATTCAATCAAATTACCCTGAGAAAGCCCCAGTCAGGGGAAAATTCTACAATTGGAATTCAGGTTAGGTTTAGGATGCCTGCATTTATTTCTCTTGCAGCAGGAAGCACTCTTCCATGGCCAATAGGAAGTGATATCACAATAAGAAGTCTTTTTTCTATAGTTCCACCTACGCCTGAGTGGGCAAGAGGAAATGTTTCTGAGTTGCCGATGGGTAGAGCCACACCGGATCAAGTCTGGACAGGGGACAATAAACCTGATTGATATTGATAAAGATATGGAGAAAACGAAAGTGTTACAGAATTTAAGAAAAAATTTTTTAAGAAATGAGAGTGGGCAGATTATTGTTTTTATGGTTGCCCTTATTTTCTTCCTCGGACTTTTTGTGGCATTGCTTTTAAACTTCTCTGTAATTACCCTCTACAAAATGAAGCTCCAGAATGCAGCAGATGGCCTTGCAATGGCAGGAGCATATGTCCAGGCAAAATATTTAAATGCAATAGCTGAGATAAATAGGTATATTTATTTATATCATAAAGCAATGTGGAATCTTGTATGGTGGGATTGGGGAGTTGGATGGTATGACTGGTCTGGAAATACTCCTTATAACACTGCCTGGAGGCTTTGGTGGATATTGAAAGAACAGCTTCAGAACGTTCAGGAAAATTTAATACCTAATTTTTATCGAATTGAAATTTTAGCCTTGTTTCTCAATTTTCACAGTGAAAATCCAGGATATTTAGCTTTTCACCTTAACAATGTTCTTGAACTGGGAGAGTTTGAATGGAAAAAATATAATATTCCATATATGTTTTTATGGGGATGGACAACATGCTGGGGAATTCCATGTCCGATTTTTTTACCTTTGTGGCCTGTTCAGACTAATTATTATTATGGTTGGAGGTATGTGGATGGTGAGCAGGAAGGCTATATCGGTATTATTTATCGTAACATGAGGATGTTTAGAGTGAAAAAGAAAGTGCCAGTTATTTATTTTTCAGTTGTAGTTGAGGGTAAAGAACCTATTCGAAGCGAAGAGTTCATCGGAGACAGGTTGTTTAAATTTGGGTTTAGAAAGATGGAAAGTGTATGGCTGTCTGGAATACCTGGCGCGCCTCTCGGCATGAGGGCAGTTGCTGCTGCTAAACCATACAGAGGTTATTTATGGAAAGGGGGCTGGATGTCAGGAGATTCAAAATTATACAAGGCATGGCTTGTTAAGATAAGCGATTCAAGGTTAAAACCAAGGCCATGGTTTTCAAATGTAATTAAATACGAACATTAAACGAAACTAAAATGAGAGAATGGAAAGGATTTGATTTTGATCTTGAGGCAAAACCTACAGCCCGCTTGGAATCAATCGAGGGTCCATTAAAAGGAGAAAAGGTTTATATATACTCCAGAGGATTATTTGTTGGAAGAAAGAGGGAAAATGACCTTGTTCTTGAGGACCCGTTGGTTTCAAAATCCCATGCTCGAATCGAACAGGATTTATCCGGTTTCAAAATAGAGGATTTAGGTTCAAAGAATGGAGTTTATGTAAATGATAGGTTGATTAAGTCCCAGTATCTTAAAGACGGAGATTTTATAAAAATTGGCTCCTCTCTTTTTAAATTCTTTGAAGAAAAAGCTGAGGAAGATTCTGGAGTTGTTTTTGAAAAAGGTAAGAGAGAAATACCTTACAAAAAAGCTTCACAAAAGAAAAAATCTCCTGCTTTCAGGATGATTTTAATGCTGTTGCTTGTTCTGTTTTTAGGAATAATTATAATTGCAATTCTTCCATCGGGAAAGAAGCCAGAGGAAAGGAGCTTAACCCAGGAAACTAAGGTTGAAGAGAAAACATCGATTCCCTCATCTTCAGAAACAAAACCTTCAGTCGAATTGGAGAAAACTCAGAAGCAATTAACCGAAGAAGAAAAATTGAAATTTGAGGAATACATGAAAAGTGGAGATTTGAATTTCTATCAGGGTGAGTTTACCCAGGCGACTGAGTTTTATAAGGAGGCTTTAAAAATTGATCCTTCTAATAAAGAATGTATTGATAAACTGGAAAGGGCTGAAGCAGAGTTAAAAAACTTAATCGAGAGTATAAATAAAAGAGCTCAGCAGTACTATGAAAGCCTCTTTTATCAGAAGGCAATTGATGAATGGCAGAAGGTAATCGATTTGGTTAAAGACCCATCGAATGTTTATTATAAGGAAGCACAAAAAAATATAGAGAAAACAAAAGAAAAATTGAGATGAGGTAAGCAAATGGCTGAGATAATTGTAAGGATAGGAAAAAGTGAAGTAGGGAGATATCCCCTCGATAAAGATGAGATTTTTATCGGCAGAGCTGAGGATAACGATGTGGTTATTGATGAAAAGTCAGTTTCGAGAAAGCATGCAAAGATAGTAAAGGAGGGACTTCGATTCCGAATTTATGACCTTGGAAGTGCGAATGGAACTTTCTACAAAAATGAGAAAATAAAAGAGAAGATCCTTATTCCTGGAGATGTTATATCTTTAGGAGGTGCTGAGGTAAGTTTAATTTTTGAGGATATAAGACATGAAGAAGAATATGAACCCACGATGGCAGATATGACCCAGTATATTCAAGCTGAATCGCTTGGAGAAATGCCAATAAAGCCAACTTTTCAGGAATTGTCCGCAAAAGTAAAAGAGGAGAAAGAGATAAAAAAACTTAAAAAGAAAAGAAGTCCGTTAAGGATTGCTCTGATTTTTTTAATCGTAATATTCGGAGGAATCCTTATACTTTCAATATTGCCAGGAAAAAAACAGGAAGTATCAAGAAAGGAAGAGATTAGTTCAGTTCAAAATGTCGAAATCTCTTTAATGGACAGGACTGACTATTCTTCAATTAATAAAAAAATGTTGGGGCTTTTGAACGAAGGTGAGCAGTTTCTCATGGAAGCCGAGCAGAGAATGGATAAGGTGACTCAGGAAAGCACAAAAGAGAACCTTGAAATGGTGAATTACATTGAAAAAATTCTTAATGATTCAAGAGAAAAGTTCAGTCAGGTCCATTCCCTGTATGATGGGCTGAAAGTTGGTTTTAAAAAAGAAGTAATTGATGCTTTAGAGAACGAAAAGCAAAAGGAAGAAAGGCTTTCTTCTTTGAATGAGAGGACTTTTAGCCTTGAGAGCAAGGTGAATGATTATCTAAACAAAGTAAAAGAATTTCATGCAAAAATAGAAACAGATATTTCAGGGAAGGTAAATAATCTTTTATCCAGGGCGAGGGAAGAATTTAGAGTCGGGAATTATGGGAAAGCAAAGGAAACTGTAGAGAGTGTGCTGAACATCAGTCCGGAAAATAGCGAAGCCATTCAATTGAAATCATCAATCGAGGAGAAAATCAGATTGAGGGAAAGAGAAAAAATTGAAAGGGAAAGAAAAACAGAAGAGATGAGAAAGATATCAGAACAAATTGTATCTTATTATAAAATCGGAATCAGCTACATCGATAGGAACCGACTTATTAGAGGGTTGGAAGCATGGGATCAGGCTTTATCTTTATGGTCAAAAATCTCAAAGGAGATATCAAATTATCCAGCGTATGAGAAAGATGCAAGGAATGCTATTGAGATAATAAAGAAAAGATATGAAGAGATAAAAAAGATAAAGAATGAAAGAGTTTTAAAGGGAATTAGATTGTACAGAGAAGGCGAAAAATACAGGGATATAGAGCCAAAAAAAGCATTGAAATTTTATAAAGAAGTTCTTGAAACAATTTTAGACTCTGATGAGGAATATTACATAAAAGCACAAAAAAGAATCAATGAATTAGAGGGTGGGAATCTTAGTTAATAATGCCTGTTATCTTAGAGAAAAAAGAAAAACAAACGGTTAAAACTCACAAGATAGAGAAGCAAGAAATATTTATCGGAAGGGGTAAAGAGAATGATATCATCATCCCTGTTAGCTCTATTTCTCATAAGCATGCTAAAATTTTTAAAAAGGGAGATAAGTATTATATAGAAGATCTAAAAAGTTCAAATGGAATTTTTATAAATAAAAAAAGAATAGTTCTCTCTCGAATTTCTTCTGGAGATGAAATTTATCTGGGAAATTATAAAATTGTTTTTCTGGAGGAAGAAGAAAGGGAAGATAAAACCGTTGTTTTATCTGATAAACAATTGATAAAAGAGCTTGAAATAAAAACGGGAGAAAGAAGAAGTTATATCCCCTTTATTCTCGGTGGATTAAGTCTAATTTTAGCGTTTTTTTTGATCTATTTTGTTGGTTTCCGGAAAGGAATTGAAAAGGAAAAAGTTATTTCAGAAGATGTGTCCCATCGAAGAACGGAAAATTCAATTGAAGATATAATCTTGAAGGGAAGAGAAGTTTACGAAAATGCCATATTATTTAGAAATGTGGGGAGAGAAGAAGAAGCAAAAGAGAGTTTAGAGATGGCTTTAACTTATTTTGATGAAGCTCTGATAATGAACCCTGAAAATAAAGTAGCAATTAAATATAAAGAATTGATAAAAGATTTTGAAATGACACAGGGTGAAAAGGTCGAAAAGAAAGAACCAGAAATTCTGAAGAAAAAACAAGAAATCCTTTCTAAAATTGAAGAGACCTACCTGGAAGCAAAAACCTATGAAAAAGAGGGCAAGAAAAAAGAGGCTTTTACGAAATATAAGGAAGTAATAGAGAATTATCAGGAAATAAAAGCTATTCCTCTGGAGAGAGAGCCCGAGAAAAAGACTCAAGAAATCTTTGATAATTCAAAAGAGTTTGTTGTCGTTTCAATGTTTGAACAGAATTTTTACAGTTTAAAAAATGAGTTTGAAAAGATAAAGAAATTGAGAGAGAGCCCGAATGTATTTTCTTCTTATAAAGAGGTCGAAAAATTTTTAGACAAGGCTCAGAAATTACTCGATAGAAATCGAGGATTAAAGAGTAATATGATTTTTAAGCTCGAGGAGATTATTAAAGAGGCCGAAGGTATTAAAAGAGAGATAAAATCCTGGATCGACAAGGAGAGGGAAGAGGCTGAAAGATATTATCATGAAGGAATCCTTTATGAGAGCGTTAAAAACTATGCAAAGGCTTTGGAAAAATGGAAGACAGCACTGGAGAAAGCTCCAAAAGAAGATGTGGAATTAATCAATAAAATAAAGGAAAAAATATCTAAATATGAATAAAAATGCGAGAGAAAAAATGAAGAAAATATTTAAGGGCTTTGTTAAGCCGGACATTTTAGTTATTTTTCTTATTAATTTTATTGTTTTAACGAATTTGTTGTTATTAAGTTGTGCTGTTCAGACAACAAAAGAGCTGGGATTTAAGAAAGAGGATGCGCAGGTTCATTTCAAGATGGCTGAAGATTATTACAACAGGGGCGAATACAGCAATGCCATCAAAGAATATAAAATAGTTGAGCAGATTGATCCAAATTTCCCTAACATCCACATGGCTCTTGGAAGCAGTTATATACAGATTGCGTGGTATGAAAGGGCAGAGGAGGAGCTTTTGAAGCAGAAAGCATTAACCCCTCAGAATATCAATGTTTATCTTAATCTTGGAGTTGCTTACAAAAATTTAAAAAAATACGAAGATTCGCTAAATATGTATCTTAAGGTAATTGAGATTAATCCTGAGTATGCAGATGCATACTACAACATGGGAATCCTCTGTCTTGAGAATTTAAACCTTTTAGAACAGGCAATTTACTATTTTAAAAGATTTATTGCTCTTGCGCCTCACGACGAAAGAGCCATTAAATTAAAAAAGTGGATTGAAGAGCAAGAAAAGATAAATAAACGATTGGGTCAATTTATTGAAGACTGTAATATAATGTCCTATGCTGATAGGGTTTTTGTCATTCCTGCAAAAGCAGGAATCCAGAGGAAAGGAGCTGGATTCCCGTTTTCACGGGAATGACGGAACGATGGGACATTTTTATACAGGAGTCAATAACAAGAGAAAAAGGAGTATTCCTCTTATCTCTTCCGAAGGAGACGGTTTATTGTAATTGAGATAAATGATAAATCAGGGTCGGGTGTTTCCTTAAGAAATTTTCCTTCCTGTTTTAACACAAGTTCAATTTCATTGTTTAAATCTTTTAAAGGCTTTGTAACAAAACGGAACGCAAAATAAAAAAGAATTATCGATATAAACAATAAAAATATGAGCATTAAAAATTTCACGCGGCTGATGTTGGAAATTGATGCAACAATTTGTTCCTGAGAATAGTCAAGTCTTACTATCCCCATGAAAATAGATCTATCTTTATAAATTGGGATATAGATTGAATAAATATTATTTTCTTTAGGCATTATCTCTTTTTTTTGTTCATACGCTTCTTTTGCCTTGACGTCAGTCTCTCCTCTTTTAGAAATTGGAGCTAATGTCTGAAAGTTCTCATCCATTACAAACGCTTCCTTAACAAATGAATATGTTTTAACTGATTCAGTATCAAGGCTCAGAAAGTCTTTATTTATCAATGGATTTTTATTGGCTGAAGCTAAATATTGAGCTGCAAGGAGAGCCTTATCTTCCATTTCTTTTTTTAGAAGATTTGCCGAAACTGAACTTAACACATTTCCATAAATAAAAAGAATTATCAATGAGATTATTAAAGCTGAAATTAGATACAATTTTTTCATATTTTCTTAAACCTCCTATACTTGCATATTCCGATGAATCTGGCCACTGATTCTGATTGAAACCGGCCACCTGTCGGAGCGAAGTGACGCTGAATTTTCATTATACCTCAGAGTGGCTGGATTGAGTCAAGGATGACTTTCTTTTCCT